>RFVQ01000034.1 GCA_009922495.1 Chitinophagia bacterium | reverse complement strand
AGATCGCGATGCCTTCTTCCGTGGGACTTTGGCTGGGGGCATATGCGGAGAGCATGGTGGATGACATGGAATTCCTTTCAGCTGCCTACCGCGTTAGCAACAAGAATCCCCTGGGCAGTGGTGCAGGATATGGATCGTCCTTCCCACTCAACAGAAAGAGAACAACAGAACTCTTGGGTTTTGATAGCCTGAATTACAATGCAGTATACGCCCAGATGAGCAGGGGCAAAACAGAAAAATTGGTTGCCATGGCAATGGCATCCCTTGCCTCCACACTATCCAGGCTGGCCATGGATTGCTGCCTGTTCATGAACCAGAATTTTGGTTTCATTCATTTTCCGGACGAGCTAACTACCGGTAGCAGCATCATGCCCCATAAAAAAAATCCGGATGTATTTGAACTGATCAGGGCCAAATGCAACAGGATACAATCCACTCCCAATGAGCTTACCCTCTTGATCAACAACCTTCCTTCGGGCTACCACCGCGACATGCAGTTGACCAAGGAAATTCTTTTCCCTGCGATCGAAGAACTGAAATCCTGCATCAGCATGATGCAACTGATGCTTTCAAACATCCATATCAGGGAAAATATTCTAGAGGACCCCAAATACCAATATCTCTTTAGCGTAGAGAAGGTCAATGAATTGGTCAACCAGGGAATAGCTTTCCGAGACGCCTACAAACAGGTGGGAGAATCCATAGAGGCCGGGAGTTTTCATTTTGATACCAAGGCCGGACTTCATCATACCCATGAGGGAAGCATCGGAAATCTTTGCAACGAAGAGATCAGAAATGAAATGATGAAAGTAGCGGCCACCATTGCATGATCCTTACTTCCAGCGAAGCGTCTTGAGGAGATGTCTCATGTCTTCTTCCAGAAATTGGCTGACCACTGAAAGAGAATCTTCATTCGGGGCTGCGTCAAAGTACAAGGCTCCTCGCAGAAAATGCCTGCTGCTGTCACTGATATAGAACTGTTTGGAAGTGGCTGCTTCTCCTGCAACATAGAAATAGATACCGGAACCCGCGTGGGTACTGAAGAATGAATCCACAATACCACTGGCTTTCACCGTATGCTTGTATGTCAGCTTGAAGGCTTCTTCCCGCAGGTTTTCGAAGCTGTTCACTACTATTGAGTCTCTGTAGCTGGCCCCGTCTTTTATTTTATAAACAGACCTTCCTGCAACCGACTTATAACTGAGGTAGATCCTACCCTTGAAATCCTTGAACTCAATGTTGATCCAATAGGGATTGTGACCAGTGGTATCTACCTCTTTGGAAACAGTGGCATAGGCAGGATATTCAAAACGATAAGGAAACCCCGCTTCATCAAAGGGCTGATAAGAACGCTTGGGAAGGTCGATCTTAAAATATCCTTTGGGTTTGGGAGTAAATCCACTGTTACAGGAAACAAAAAAGGTCAGCATGCTCAGGAAAAACAAAGCGACAGAACCTTTATGTAATTGTTGCATCATGCTTGAGGAGGAGTAATGGTGATCTTGATTTTTTGTATCCGGTTCTGCAACACTTCCAGCACGGTAAAACTAAAATCCTGTGCCACCAGCACCTGTTGCGTTTTGGGTATCTCCCCAGCCAGCTCCAACACAAGTCCCGCTACGGTCTCACTCTCACCCCGTATCGGATCAAAGACTTTGCTCGGCAAGTTCATGATCCGGCAGGCTTCATTGATCATCAGCCTTCCTTCAAAAACATAGTTGTTTTCGTCGATCCTGATGTTGACGGGTTCTTCATCATCATATTCATCCCTGATCTCTCCAACAATCTCCTCCAAAATATCTTCCATGGTAATGATACCATCGGTGCCCCCAAATTCATCGACCACTACTGCGATATGGGTTCTCTTGTTTTGAAAAGCCTTGAGCAGGTCTTCCAGCAACATCTGTTCGTGTATAAAATAAGCCTGTCTCACCAGAACACTCCAGTCAAAATCATTGGATTCATCTATGTGCGGTAACAAATCTTTTGTATGCAAGATGCCGATAATGCTATCCAGGCTTTCCTTGTAAACAGGAAATCTTGAATACTCCTGCTCCGCTACCAAACGCTTGAGTTCATCAAAACCAACTCCTGCTTCAATTCCGTGGACATCCAATCTGCTTCTCATGGCACGACGGACGGTAATGTTACCAAACTGCGCAATGCCTTTCAGCATGTTTTTTTCCTCCTCGGTAGCGCCCGCCTCTCCATTCAGGCCAATGGCCTGATCGATCTGTTCAAGTCGACTGTGAACGTCGTCCTTTCTGCCCAATACTTTTTCCATTCGGTCTGCAATAGCAGCAAACCAGTTACCGGTCTTGCTGAAGAACAGGCTGTTCAATTGCACAAAAAATGAAGAATAGAAGGCAAAGCGAATGGGGTTGTTTGAAGCCCATGCCTTGGGAAGCAGCTCACCAAAAAGAACCAGATAAAAAATAGCAGCCAGTAGTTTCAACAAGAACAAAATAATACCGGAAACGCCCGGGAACACTTCATCAGTAACAAGATAATTGCAAAGGATGATGATCAACATCCTGAAGACCATGTTTCCGACCAACATGGATGAAAGCAGCTGCTTGGGCTCTTGCAGGAGTTTGAGAATCTTATCGGAAGAAGGGTATTGCTTCATCCTCAGGTTCTTCAATTCCTTGAAGTCAAGCGAAAAAAAAGCAATCTCTGCGCCGGAATTCATGAAAAGCATCAAAGTAGAAAACAACAACAGGATGCCGAGAACCATCATGGCCCGAAATTACATAAAATGACGGTCAAGATACCTTGATATCAGCCTTGGAAATGCCAAAGACTTTATTTTTTTGAATTCCATCCATTCGTATCCTTCCCATGGTATCTTTTTTTCCAACTTCACATGAACAAAACGGGCGTGAATCTTTTGATGGGTAAGCTGGTGGATGAATGGACCTGAAATATCGATTATCGTTTGTTTTTGACGTGATCCTCCCCAAAAACCTGCTTTTTTCAAATCAGCTTCATCGGCCGGCTCATCTTTCTCAATGAGTACAAACTCATAGAGATCCTGCCAGATGTCTTTTCCTTTTCTTTGTCTGACCAGCATGGATCCATCGGCTTCAACGAGCAGGTAATGGATGAACCGGTTCTTTTGCAGAATTTTTTTGGACTTTACCGGAAAATGGGACTGTGTATCATGGACACGGGCATGGCATTTTTTTCGAAGGGGACAATCCTGGCAATCGGGTTGCTGGGGTTTGCAAATCGTAGCCCCCAGGTCCATGATCGCCTGGTTGTACAAAGCGGGATCAGCCTTCCCCAGCATTTCAGCAGCATGTTGTTCAAATATTTTTTTACCCGCAGGTTGGTCAATCGGTTCCTTAATGCCCAAAAACCTGGAAAGGACCCGCATCACATTCCCATCCACCACTGCCAAGGGCAGGCCGAATGCAAAAGATCCGATGGCAGCAGCGGTATAATTGCCAACTCCTTTCAATGCCAGCAATCCTTCTTGTGTCCGGGGAAATTGTCCGCCCAGCTCTTTGGAAATGTATTTCGCCGTGATGATCAGGTTTCTGCAACGGGAATAGTAGCCCAATCCCTCCCAAAGTTTGAAAATCAACGTTTCATCCGCAGCAGCCAATGCATGAATGTTCGGAAAATTTTCTGTGAAACGACGATAATAATCGAGACCTTGTTGTACCCTCGTTTGCTGAAGGATGATCTCACTCAACCAAATCCTGTAGGCATCCTTGATCCCCTTCCAAGGCATGGTTCGCTTGTTTTGGGTTGCATGCCAGTCCAATAATTGGGTCGAAAACCACTTTTTCAGCTGTTTTTCAATCACTTATGGCGATTTTTTTTGGAAAATAGTAAAATTATATGCAACTTTAATATGTTTTAAGCGTATAAACATATTTCGCTGAAAAGGAATGGGTTTTGAGGTTTCGACCGGAATCAACCGGAAAATCGATAACTGTTAAAAGTCAAATTCATGAGAAAGGCTGACTTGATCAACAAAATTGCAGAAAAGACCAATATCCCCAAAGTGGATGTATTGGTAACCCTTGAAACCATGTTCAAGGAAATCAAATCCACCCTGTCCAAAGGTGAAAACATATATGTCAGGGGATTCGGTTCCTTTATCACCAAAAAAAGAGCAGCCAAGATTGGCAGAAACATCAAACGCAATACTGCTGTTCATATACCTGAACATTTCATTCCAGCTTTCAAACCTGCCAAAGAATTCATGCAGGAAGTAAAAAAACTGGAAATCGGCACCGAGATCAAAGACGATGGTGCTGATGAAATGGCTTAAGCCTCCTACCTTTGCGTCCTAAATCAATTTTCATGTTGAAAAAACAGCAATGGATTGTTGTTGCATTTGCTGCGGTGCTGTTATTGGTTGTATTTTCAGTGGGACAATTCACGCCTACCCATGAGCCACATGCAGACCATGGCAAAGCTGCTCCAAGTTCTAATACCTTCGAAATCAACGCTTTCATCAACGAACAGAAAAAAGGGCTGTCCCCCGGCCAGTCGGCTTACCTGACATCTCTGGAAGATGCGATCTCCCGGGGCGACCTGATCAGCCAAAAAAAGACAAACTTTCAATTGCTATCTGATTTCTGGCGAGACAGTGCCAGGAGCTTTATCCCTTATATCTACTACCTCGGAGAGAAGGCTAAATTGGAAAATTCTGAAAAAAACCTCAACTTTGCCGCCCACTCTATGTTGGAAGAGCTGAGGGGAACAAGTGATATTGGATTGAAAACATGGATGGCCAATCAGGCAAATGACCTGTTCAGCAGATCCCTGAAACTGGATCCTGCGAATGATTCAACCCTGATCGGTTGGGGAAGTACCTACTTTTTCGGAGCAGCTGGAGCACCCATGGAAGGGATCCTGAAGATCAGGGAAGTGGCAGAAAGAGACCCGAACAATGTCTTTGCTCAATTCATGTTGGGATATGGAGGCATGGTTTCGGGACAAACAGA
This sequence comes from Chitinophagia bacterium, assembly GCA_009922495.1. Lineage (GTDB taxonomy): Bacteria > Bacteroidota > Bacteroidia > Chitinophagales > Chitinophagaceae > Pollutibacter. The sequence goes on along the minus strand of RFVQ01000034.1, from coordinate 10,680 downwards.
CAAGGCCATCGAACGTTTCCAAAAAGTGAATACCCTTGATCCATCCAATACAGAAGCCGTTTTTTTACTGGCAGAACTGTATGAAAAGAGTGGAAAGAAAAAGGAAGCCATTTCATGGTATGAAAAAGGGCTTAAAAATGTATCCAATCCTGAGCTTGTAAAAGCCCTGGAAGAAAAGATAAAATCACTAAAATAATTTTTAACATTTAAACTGACTGGCCATGCCTTGTGGTAAAAAAAGAAAACGTCATAAGATCGCTACGCACAAACGCAAAAAAAGGTTGAGAAAGAACCGTCACAAGAAGGGCAAGAAATAATCTCCCGACTTTAATTTATTCTGCAAAATCGTGGTTGCGCACTGAACCTGGGTTCAACGTGTGCAGCCTCGCTTATTTGTCATCAACCTTGCGTAGGATTGAACAAGGAACTTGTCATAAATGCTAGTGCCCAGGGCGTGCAAATTGCCCTGTTGGAGGACAAGAAACTGGTGGAGCTTCACAATGAAAAAGCCGATGCCAGTTTTGCTGTGGGTGACCTCTATTTGGGTAAGGTCAAAAAACTTATACCCGGACTCAATGCTGCTTTTGTGGATGTTGGATTCGAAAAGGATGCCTTCCTCCACTATACCGATCTGAGCCCCTATGCCAAATCACTGCTCAAGTTCACCCAAATTTCGATCAATACCCCCGTTCAGAGCCAGCAGGACTTCGCTCATTTTACGGTTGAACCGGAAATTGTAAAGACGGGTAAGATCAATGAGGTGTTGGGACAAAAACCCAATGTACTCGTTCAGATTCTAAAAGAACCCATTGCTGCGAAGGGTCCCCGTCTGAGCTGTGAAATATCCCTGCCCGGCCGATATGTGGTCATCACTCCTTTCAATGATATCATTGCTGTTTCCCGCAAGATTCACTCTGCCGAGGAAAGGAAACGCCTTCAGAAGATAACAGAAGCGATCAAGCCCAAAAATTTTGGGGTGATCGTAAGAACAGCGGCAGAAGGAAAGAATACAGCTGAATTGCATGAGGATTTGAACATGCTCTTCAACAAGTGGAAGCTGATCCAGCAAAACCTGAGTGGCGCAGTAGCCCCTACCAAGATCCTCAGTGAGCAAAACAAAGCAAACAGCATTTTGAGAGACCTGCTGAATGCTGATTTCAACAAGATCACGGTCAACGACAAACAAGTCTACGCTGATACAAAAGCCTACATTCAACGAATCGCTCCTGACAAGGCAGACATTGTAAGTCTCTACGGTGGAAGTGCTTCCATCTTCGACCATACCGGGATCACAAAACAAGTGAAGTCCGGTTTCGGAAGAACAGTGAATCTCCCGAGTGGTGCTTACCTGATCATTGAACATACAGAGGCGCTTCACGTTATCGACGTGAACAGTGGCTACAAGAGTGTTGGCAACAACCAGGAGGAGAATGCCCTCCAGACGAATTTAGAGGCTGCTGAAGAGATTGCCAGACAATTAAGGCTCCGTGATATCGGAGGCATCATCGTAGTCGATTTTATCGACATGAAGCTGCCCGAGAACAAAAAGAAATTACATGAGTCCATGGAAGGATTCATGAAGATTGACAGGGCCAAACATTCTGTATTGCCTATTTCAAAATTTGGTCTCATGCAACTGACCCGTCAGCGCATGAAGCCTGAAATGAACATCAATACTCAGGAACAATGCCCTTCCTGTCAGGGTACCGGAAAAATTTCTTCCACCCTGGTGCTGGAAGATGAGATCGAAAAGAACATCCATTACCTCAGCGATCAAAAGCACAAAAAGCTCACACTTTACGTTCATCCAATCTTATTTGCTTATCTCAGCAAGGGAATTATTTCCAAACGCCGCAAATGGGCCTGGAAATACAAGCTGAACCTCACCCTCCTCGAAAACAATACGTATCATCTTACGGAGTTTCATTTCTTTGATGGAAATGAAGAAGAGATCAAGATCTAAACAACGAAGTTTCATTTCTTTGATGGAAATGAAGAAGAGATCAGGAACTAAATAAAAAAGACCGCTCATCACTGAGCGGTCTTTTCATTTATGCGAAAGAACGATTAGTTCTTCTTGATGGCATATGGATAGGTACCGTAGTTGGCACCATTGGGAAGCGTATGGGTAAGGTTGATGCTGAAATCACCTTTACAGGAGAAGAAGAAACCACCGGTACCTTCGCACCTGAAGTTCTCGTAACCCGCACCATAGCTACCATAAGTTTGTCTGGCAACTGTAGCTGCACCCGTGGTTGGGTTAACAGTAACCACTACTGGAGCAACTCCTGGTGGCTCTGCATATACAAACATGTAGGTCAGGGTTGCCTTACCGGCCTCACCCAACACGTTTACTTGTTCTCCAACAGAACCGTCCCAAGTATCCTTGGTAACTGTGTATTTACCGGTAGCCTGGGCAGGAACAAAAGGACAAACTACAACAGCGTTCCAGGTCAACTTAAGGTTGTACTGGGCAACCGTTGCCAGATCAGGCAGTGTGTTGGCAACGTCGAATGACCTGCCATCTTTGGTAACAACCTGGTTGTAGAGGACATAGGTTTCACCAGGACCGGGGGTAACACCCAAAGCCGTAGCGATTTCCTGACCGGAAACCTCCAGGTTATAAGTACCACCATTGTTGGTATACTCTTTCACCTTTTTCCATTTGGTCCTGTCGTTGGTTTGAGGAGCCTTGGTTACGTATACGATCAGCTTGTCCTGTGCTGAACCATATTCTTTCACAGAAAGAGCAACTTTGCTTCCTGAAAGATTGGTTGCATCTACGATGTTGTTTCCTGCTGTCACAAGGGTCACATAGGAACCAATGCTGAGGGAATTGACATCCTGTGCAACTTCACCTTTTTGGCACGAGCTCATGGCTATAGCAACCAAGGCTGTGTAAAAAACGGATGATATGATTTTTTTCATGTGTCTTGATTATTTGAGGATTGCAGGATTGGTATCCCAGAATACTTTCTTATCGATGGTTTTCTGGGTGATGTTCTTGTTCAGGTTAACCAATACAGAAGGATAGTAGTGAGAACGGATCATGTCGCCACCCGCCTGAGCGATGGTGTAAGACATTCTGCCGGGCTTACCTGTCCTGCGGTAGTTGTTATAGGCATCTACACCATTGCCCCAAAGAGCAATGTAGTATTCCTGCTGAATCACTTCCATCTTAGCATCAACAGTTGCTGCAGCATCGTAGCGTGCCAACACCTTGTCAACATAAACGTTGATCCTTGTTGCATCAGGTACCAGTGCAGAAGGAACTGCTACTGATACAGTGGCAGGATATCCCAATACCTTGGAGATGGATGCCCTAACACCTGCTTCCAGCCTTGACCTTGGGTTACCGGTTCCGCCAACCAATGCTGCTTCCGCTGCCACGAAGTTGGAGAAAGCGGCCTGCCAGATAGGCTGAATACCAGCCCCTTGAGCACCCCGGTTCAAACCTACGTTCAAACCTTGGTTGGCATCAAAATCACCACCAAAAGGATAGATACCTACAGTTGTTCTGTAAGGTCCATCTGGTGGGATACCGGAATTGTCGCCATGGTTACGTCCCCAGAATCCGAATGAATTCTCAAACTGGCAGAAAGGCATTCCTGTCAGGTAATGAGAAGGAACGGGGAAAGTGGAACAAGACAAAGTATTGGAAGTTACGTTGTTGTTATTTATCTGCTGACGGTAGAAATAGTACCTAGTCCTGGGATCAGAAGTATTCCTGGACTCAGTATTGTTGAATCCACCTTTGTCAGCTGCCAAAGACCACATGAAGTATACACCCATGTAATCACCAGCAGAACCATTTGCTGAGTAGTTACCGTTGTAGCGGGGGTGGCGGCTGTTGGGAGCTGCTTGCTTGGTAGAATACTTGAATTCAAAATCATTACCAGTTCCGCTCATGGCAGCAACGATGTCTGCATCAGCCAAAAGGGTGTTGATCTTTCCAATTGCACCAGCATCCACCAAACGAGTGTTGTTGATGGCCCTGAGCTTCAACAACTTGGCAGTTGTTCTCCACTTGGCAGCACCAGTTGCACTGGAAGTTTGGAAGAAAAGGTCCTGGTTACCAGGATAGGCAGTTGACTTCTGGAAGTCAGCGATAGCCTGATCCAACAAGCCAATGGCAGCTGTATACACATCAGCACCTTTGTCGATGGTTGGGTTGGTATTCTCTGAACCCAGGTTGGCAGTGGTGTATGGAATGTCCCCAAACATGTCTACCAAGGTCATCATGGTATAAGCCTTCATGGTTTTGGCCATACCGGCAGCAATCCATTTCTTTTCTTTTTCAGCCACAGGGATCAAGGCATTTGCATGCTTGAATACACCGGTGTAGGCTGTGGACCAGAGTCCGTCAAAAGAAGTGGGAGTATAGGCAGCCTGGTAGGTTGGTCCGTACATCACAATCTGACGGGTCAGTTCCATACCATAGCTGGAGGCTCCGTTGAAGAAGCCGGCGAAATTCAGCTGCAACTGAGTCAAATAGAGATCAGCGTTGGCTGACTCCGGTGTGGGTCCGTTGGGGTTGACCAATAGCTCATCGAGCGTTTTGGTGCAGGAACCCAGCAGGCTCACCGAAAGTACGAGGATGAATATTTTTTTCATTTTCATGTCGATCAATTTAATTGATTAGAAGGTTACCCTTACGCTGACACCATAACGCTTAGAGGTAGGACCAGAAAGGTATTCCAAACCACGAACGTTGCTTACACCCAAAGAAGAAGTTTCAGGATCGAATCTTACATACTTGGGGAAGTTGGGTGCATTATAAAAAAGGTTTTGACCGGAGAATGTTACTGACAGTGCTCCAAATGGTGTCTTGTTCAACAACGCTGAAGGAAGTGAATAAGAAAGAGAAGCCTCTCTCAAACGGATGCAGGTTGCATCGTAAGTGATGAGGTCCGCCATTCCGAAGAAACCGGAAAGCACGTTGAAGTAGGCATAGCTCGCAGAGATCTGTACATCGTTCGGCGTTCCATCAGCCTTTACACCTGGAAGGATCAAAGGAAGGAAACGGTCGAAATCAGTATCCTTGGTCAAACCACGACCAATAACGGTACCAGGCGTATAGGCAAGCATGTCTCCACCTTGTGTATAATCCCACTGCATACGGAAGGAGATTCCTTTGTATGACAACTGAGAAATACCGCTGAGCTTGAAATCAGGGGTGGGGTCACCGATGATACCGATCTCAGGATTGGAGATATAGCTTCCGAGACCATCTGTCAAACGCTGACCGGTCTTGGGATCTTTCTTGGTATAAGAACCCTGGATCACACCGAGGGGCTGACCAGAGATGGCAAACAAGCCTTCGTTGGAAAAACCATCGATCACGATTTGCTTCACCTCATCAGGCAAGGTAACCTTGCTTCTGTTCTGGAAGTAGTTCGCAGTCAGTTCCCAATTCCAGTTCTTGTTGCGGATCACATTGTAGGTCAATTGCAATTCGATACCCTTGTTGCGTACAGAACCGGCATTGATCAAGGTCTCAGAGAACCCGGTAGAAGGATCGAGGTCCCTTCTGAGGATCTGGTCTTTTGAGTTCCTGTTGTAGTATGTAAAGTCAACACCGATGCGGTTGTTGAGGAATTTACCCTCAAAACCAACTTCTGTTTCCTGCTGCAACTCTGGCTTCAGGTTGGGGTTGGCAAGGAAGTTACCGATGCTGTTGGAGTTCAGGGTAGTACCCAGCCTGTCAAGAAATACGTTGGTATTGATTGACAGGGTATTCCTTGTAGCATAGGGAGAACCGAAGTTTGCAGAAGTAGAATAACCGGCCCTCAACTTAAGGTAGTTGACGAACTTGTTGTTCTGCAAACTTTTCAATGCAGATGTTGGAATGAAGGAAAGGCTGGTGGAAGGATAGAACAAAGAACGGTTAGCCTTCTCCAGATTGGAAGACCAGCTGTTCCTGCCGCCTACGGTGAGGTAGAGATATTCCTTGTAGCTCAACAAGCCCTGTGCAAAGGCACCCAACGAGAGAGTCCTTTGTTTGAAATCAATTCTTCCACCACCTTCGTTGAAGTTGTCGTGGATGATGAAGTTGTCATGATCAAAGAGACCATATACGAGCTGCTGGGTAGAACGCTGACCGTTCTGCTCATAACGCCTGTCCTGTGAGTTGACACCCGCATCTATATTCAACCTGAAATCTTTTCCGAGATCGGTCTGATAGTTGGTCAGCAAAGAGTGGTCCCAAATGGTATTGAATCCATTTACGGTTCTATACAAACCGAGTGTGAAATCGGATCCACCAACTGTACCGCCTTTGTTCTGTTTGTAGTAGTTGTAGTCAGAATACTGGTCATATCCCACACGATAGAGGATGTTCCAATCCTTGGTGATGTCATATTTCAGTGACATGTTACCAAAGATCCTGTTGATCTTCTGACCAGTGAAGGAGTTGTTGACGGTCCACAATGGGTGCTGGATATCGTTACCACCCCTATAATAGGTAGAGGATTTATCCAAGGGGTTCTCATAAGGAAGACCAAAGATGTCTACAGCCCTGGGGGTGTAGAGGAGGTTTCCGAATACAGAGGAAGCACTTGGGTTGGAACCAAAGGAGGTAGAGGTGGGAGGAGATTTGAAATCAGTGATGGCATAGTTGAAAGTACCATTGAAGGTAAACTTGTTGCTCAACTTGGCGCTACCACCCAAACCAAATGTATTTTTCAGCAAACGGTTGCCGGGGGTAAAACCCTCGTCATCCATATAAGAATAGTTGGCATTCAATGTTCCGGCAGCACCAACTGAGCTGGAAATACCCACAGAAGTTGTGCGAATCAAACCGGTTTGGAAGAAACGCTCTACTGAATTGTGTGGCTCATAAGCCAACTTCTGACCCACAAACTGAGGGAAGGCAGTCCTCCAGGGAGTTCCGAAAATTGAAGATGCAGCCCTGTCATAAGGATGGGCTACTGAATCTGGAGGAGTTTTGAACTTGGCGCCCCAGTTAGAGAAGAACGCAAAACCAATACCGTTGTCAAAACCACCACCCCAGTTGTCTTGGTAATCGGGGAGATTGTTCACCTTGTTGGCAAACAGGGATTGTGTTACGCTGATCTCGTTCTTTTTGTTGGATCTTCTGGTAGAGCTGTTCTTGGTAGTTACCAAAACCACACCGTTACGACCCAACTCACCGTAAAGGGTGGTTGCACTCAAACCTTTCAATACACTGATGTTCTCAATGCTGTTGGGATCGAGATCCAAGAAACGGCTGGAGGTAGTGTTACCGTAAACGAAGCTGGCCTGCGCATTGGTAGAGGCATCAAAAGGAACACCGTCTACAACGAACAAGGGCTGGGAGCTACCGGAGATGGTATTTACACCACGGATGATGATGTTGGTACCGGAACCAGACATACCGCTGGTGTTGAGGATGTCAACACCGGGAGCCTTACCATTCAGGAGACGTACAACGTCACCATCAGGACGAAGTTCCAGGGCCTTCTTGTCAACCGAAGCTACTGCATAACCCAGGGCTTTCTTTTCCCTGCGGATACCCTGTGCAGTTACCACAACCTCTTGCATTCCGGAGGCGGAAGCCTTGAGGCTGATGTTGGAAAGATTGGCGCCAGCTTTCACCCTTAAAGGATCAAAGCCAACATAGGTTACCTCAAGATTCACATTGAGGTCTTTTACAGAAAGGGAAAATGTACCATCAGCAGCAGTTGTAGTACCCGTTTGGGAACCGACAACTTTGATGGATACACCTGACAAGGGGGAGCCTTCGGCATCCGATACCTTGCCCTTGACAACTGTTTGCGCAAATACTCCTGGTATTGCAAAAAGCAAACAGCACATGAACAGTGTAAGTTTTCTCATGCAGTTGATTTTTGTTTTAAAAACGTTAATGTCTAGGAACGAATATATGACGAAAATGGCTTTTGAGCGAAAAAAAGATGAAAAATGATGCTTTTTGTTCAATTTTTTTAAAATTACAATAAACAAAACGGGGTGGTTTTGCACGGATTGTCCACAGTTTCCCTACTAAAAAAATGAGACCAATGGAAGGGATGTAAGCCCCAGAAGGCAACTTAATTGTGGCATATTTGATTCAAATAAAATTTAGACAAAAACAAGGGGAACTGCAAAAACCAAGAAGATTGATAAATTCTATAACATTGATTATCTGCGTATTATGAGTTCCAATGATGAGGATTGGCAGAAAACCGACAAAAATTTATTTTGTACTGTGGGATCAATTTGTAATTTAGTGCAAGAATTTAATGGGTTAGTAAGTACAGGGGGTCGGTGTCTACCGACCCCCTTGTCATTTGCGAAAAAAACAATTTCAGACCGACTTTTTAACTGCCATTAGCGTTTCCCATTTTCTACCTTTACTGCATGAGCAAAATCAAAAAAGCGTTCTTCTGCAAAAACTGTGGTTACGAATCTCCCAAATGGTCCGGTAAATGTCCCGCTTGCAACGAATGGAACAGTTTCACTGAAGAGATCATCCAAAAAGATTCCCGCTCATCAAAACCATCCTGGAAAGAAAATGCTCCAACAGATGCCAAGAGCATCGTACTCAATGATGTTGTATCAGAAGAAAAACAACGCATCATCACCAAAGACCATGAACTGAACCGTGTACTGGGGGGTGGCATTGTTCCCGGAAGTCTTGTATTGGTTGCGGGTGAACCCGGCATTGGCAAGTCAACACTCTTCCTGCAAGATGCCTTGATGATGCAGGAACTTCGCATCCTCTATGTGAGTGGTGAAGAGAGCGAGCAGCAAATAAAAATGCGCGCCAACAGGATCAATGTTGCACATGATGCTTTTTATCTCCTCACGGAAACATCGACCCAATCAGTGTTTCAAGAGATCAAAAAAATCAAGCCCGATCTGGTTATCATCGATTCCATCCAAACTTTGCAATCGCCTTACATCGATTCATCACCCGGTACGATCTCACAAATCAGAGAATGCACTGCTGAATTTCAACGCTTCGCGAAAGACACACAGACACCTGTGTTTCTGATCGGACATATCACCAAAGATGGCAGCATCGCAGGACCCAAACTCCTGGAGCACATGGTGGATACTGTGCTGCAATTTGAAGGTGATCAACATTATGCTTATCGCATCTTGCGCACCACGAAAAACCGTTTTGGCTCAACCGCTGAACTGGGAATCTATGAAATGACAGGCACCGGCATGCAGCCCGTTGAAAATCCATCTGACATTCTGATCAACCAAAAAGAAGAACAACTGAGTGGCATTGCCATTGGTGCTACCATGGAGGGATTGCGACCGCTGCTGATCGAAGTACAGGCACTGGTTACACCATCTGTCTATGGCACCCCTCAACGCACTGCCAGTGGGTTTGACCTAAGGCGACTGCAATTGCTGTTGGCCGTATTGGAAAAAAGAGGCGGTTTTCATTTTGGCACCAAAGATGTATTCGTGAACATAGCCGGCGGATTGAAAATTGAAGATCCTGCGATCGACCTGGCCATGGTCTTTGCCCTTTTGAGTTCTTATGAAGACATCCCGCTGTCGCAAAAAATTTGTTTTGCCGGTGAAGTGGGGCTTAGCGGAGAGATCCGGGCAGTGAACCGAGTGGACCAACGCATCTCCGAAGCCGAGAAACTTGGATTTGAAAACATTGTCATCAGCAAATACAACCGCCGGGGCGAAAACCACAAAGGAATTAAAACCCTCTCAGTAGCGCTGGTAGAAGAAGTATATAGAATGGTATTTGGGAAGTAGATCAAAACTTTTTGAAGGGGATTGTGGTGTTGGGAAATAGGATGATAAAAAGGAAGTTTCATTTTTACAAGGAAGCCTTGCTGCACATGCTTTTTCCATCCCTTTGTTATGGATGTGAAGAAAACAGCGTCGATGAGGAAGAAATGATCTGCATCAATTGCAAACTATCCCTGCCCTACACCTCCTTTGAAAAAATCCGCAACAATACCGTTGAAAAACTTTTTTGGGGAAGGGTGCCGGTTCTTTTTTCCTCCAGCACCTTTTACTATGGAGAAAAAACATCCATCCAACAGATCATCCACCATATCAAATACCGTGATCAAAAAGACCTGGGCATTTTCATGGGCAAAATGATGGGGGACCGTTTGCGAATACTGCTGAAGGAAAACAATACAGACATCTGCGTACCGATGCCCCTCCATCCCTCCAAAGAAAAAAAACGCGGTTACAACCAGGCTTCCCTGCTATGTGAAGGCATGCAACAGACAACCGGAATTCCTTACAATGACCTGGTATTGGAAAGAAGAATTGCAACCGACACACAAACCCAAAAAAACAGAACAGCGCGCTGGAACAATGTAAAAGATGTCTTTGCGATCAACCATCCTAAACGGATTCAAAATAAAAACATCGTCCTGGTAGACGATGTCATTACTACGGGAGCTTCCATGGAAGCTTGTGCCCATATCTTGCTGGAGAATGGCGCCAAAACTGTTGCCATCACCAGCCTGGCTTATACGGTTTAATTCAAATGCTTGGTGATCTCTTCACTCATGGGATTGACCTTGCTGGGATATACTCCAATCAATTTGCCTTTTTCATCCAACAAGAACTTGGTAAAATTCCATTTGATCTCTGCATCCATCACACCATTCTCTGATTTCTGTGTCAACCACTTGAAAAGCGGATGCGCATCCTCTCCCTTCACAGAAACTTTCTCCGCCATCACAAAAC
>RFVQ01000330.1 GCA_009922495.1 Chitinophagia bacterium | reverse complement strand
CATCCGTTCAAACAGGGAATGAGAATGGCGAAGAGGAAAACATAAGCTCCATTCTTGCGAAAGGCTGCAAAACGTTTTGCCGTGATCATGCCCATCTCCAACAAGAAGATAGCCAAAAACCCTTTGAAGATATCTGTTGTGAAAGGCTTGATGCCCTCTGCCTGTTTGGAATCTGAAATGATACCTATCAAAAGACTGCCCATGATCATCAATACACTGCCATTGGAAATGGAATGTCTTAAAATTGCCCCAATTCCCATGGACCGTTCTTTGGGTTTGTCATATTTCATGATCATGGTAAAGCCAACAACGATCGCCGGGAATTCCATCAGTGCCATCACAGCTACCATATGGCCTCCAAAATTGATGCCTTCCATTTCAAGGAAAGTGACAGCAGAGACAAATGTAACGGCACTGACCGATCCATAAGCTGCCGCAATCGCTCCGGCATTGCTTACCCCCACTTTGTTTTTCAGAAGATAAAAACCATAGAAAGGGATGATCGTTGCAATGGCTATACCAAAAAGCAAGGAGTAAATGATTTCAGCATTGAATTCACTGTGTTCCAGTTCTTGTCCCCCCTTGAAGCCAATGGAAAACAAAAGGTAAAGTGAGATAAATTTTATGGATGGTGCGGGAATTTCTAAATCACTTTTTATCGCGACCGCAATGATCCCCAATACAAAAAACAACAGAGTGGGATTGGTAAGGTTGGCTGCAAGTACTTCAAAATTAAATCCTGTATGCATTTATATTATCTTTCTTTTTCAAATTTCATTCGCTTCCCCCGGCTAGCATCATTGATCATGCCATTGTCAAATGCCCAATGTCCATTTACCATGACTTTTTTGATTTGACCTCTTAAGACATTGCCGATCAGGGGAGACCATTTACATTCATACCTGATGTTTTCTGGTGTTACCAAAAGATCATCATTTAGGTCAAGAAGCACCAGGTCTGCAAAATAACCCTCGCGTATATACCCCCTTTCTTTGATCCGATAAACCTCCGCAACATGATGACTTGTCTTTTCGACGATCTTTTCAAGGGATATTTTGTGTTGATGGTACATTTCAAGCAATACCGCAAGGGCATGCTGTACCATCGGACCTCCGGGCCTAACATCTGTATAACTCCCTATTTTTTCATGAAGTGCATGTGGAGCATGGTCTGTAGCGATGATATCAATCTTATCAGTATATAGGTTATGCCTCAGTGTTTGCTGATCTACAAGACTTTTGATAGAAGGATTCCATTTGATGAGGTTGCCAAGCTCTTCGTAATCATTGGTGTTGAAGTAAAGATGGTGCACACATGCCTCGGAAGTGATTCTTTTGCTACGGACATCATTGCTTTGTTCAAAAAGCTCTGATTCCGGTCCGGTTGAAACATGAAGCAAGTGTAACCGGTTGTTGAACCTCTTTGCCAGTTCAAGCAGATGCATTGTTGCCGTCAGACAGGCTTCTTGATCATGAATCAAACTGTGGTAAGCAGGTGGGATGTATTCCGAAAACTGCTTCTTGAAACGACTCAAATTGGCAGCAATGATATTGTCATCCTCTGAATGCAAGGCAACCAAATGAGGTGCC
>RFVQ01000329.1 GCA_009922495.1 Chitinophagia bacterium | reverse complement strand
TGCCTGGATCTGAATTCATTTGCCTGCTGCTGAAGGAGGTTCATGGATAAGGTTTTGGTGCTTGTAAAAAATCTAACAGGATGCAAATTTAGTCAGACCTGGCCACTAATCACATGCTTTGTCTATTCAAAATATCGAATGTGGATTAATTGGTGAAACAGTCATTGATTTGGTGTAAGATTGTACATTTGGGTGATGTCAGAAGATCTGCTTAAAAATTGGGAAAAGAAGGCCGCTGAGAGAACCAAAAGCTATAAGTCTTTTCTGCAAAAAGCCAATAAAAACAAGGTTCTTGAACTTTTACCTACACTTCACGAAGAGGCATTTGAGCGAATAGACTGTCTGGCATGTGCCAACTGTTGTAAAAATTACTCCCCCAGGTTCAAGACTCCAGATATTAGGCGTATTAGCAAGTTGCTGGGCATGAAAGAAAGTGTTTTCATTGAGACCTATCTTACGCTGGATGAAGAGGGTGATTATGTGGTAAAATCGAGTCCCTGTCCCTTTTTGGGAACTGACAATGCCTGTAGTATCTACGAGGATCGCCCTTCAGATTGTCGTCGTTTTCCCTATACCGATGAGGACGTTTTTATCAAAAGACCCGCTCTTACCCTCAAAAACACCTCTTTTTGTCCCGCCGCCTATTTTGTGATGGAAAAGCTCACCGAAAAGATCAAGACCTGATCAGTATTCTATGTTCTTTACAGATGGAACCCTGAACCAATTGTACGCTACGATGCCCATGGTCATCAGTCCCCCAAACACCACAGAGGGAACAACGCCCATTAGCCTGGAGGCAAAACCACTTTCAAAAGCCCCCAGTTCATTGGAGGAAATGATGAAAATACTGTTGAGCGCAGAAACCCTTCCTTTCATGTCTTCAGGTGTTTTCAATTGAAGGATGGTTGACCTTACAATTATGCTGATGCCATCCAAAAAACCGGTCAGCATGAGTGCCAAAAAGGATAGCCAGAAAAGACCAGAGAGGGCGAATACAACGGTTGCTGCTCCAAATCCTGCCACACATAGCAACATGATCTTGCCCTGGTTTTTTTTCATGGGAATAAAATTGATCAGTAGCATCACTGCAATGGCTCCAATTCCTGGTGCCGATCTTAGAATACCCAGCCCTTCTGGTCCGGTTTTGAGAATGATGTCTGCATAATAGGGAAGCAATGCAGTAGCCCCGCCAAAAAATACAGCAAAAAGATCCAGGCTCAATACACCCAGTATCTCCTTGGTATTCCATACAAACTTGAAACCTTCCTGTATGCTTTTCAGCATGGGTTCCCTTTGGATGCTTTCAGGGGCTGGCTTGGGCTTGATCAGGAAAATTGTCAGGAGGGATATGGTCATCATGGCGACCATGATCGTAAAGGCAAAGCTGATCCCTTTCCCACCATACAGCAGTCCCCCTATGGCAGGACCGCTCACGGCAGCGATCTGCCAGGAACTGCTGTGCCAGCTTATGGCATTGGGAATTTTTTCTCTGGGCACCAGCATGCTAACCAACGCAAATGAGGTAGGGCCACTAAAAGCCCTGGCAATTCCTGTCATGAAAGCGATGGCATAAATCATTACCAGAATCGT
>RFVQ01000328.1 GCA_009922495.1 Chitinophagia bacterium | reverse complement strand
CAGGCTTGACTTCAAACTTAGCACCACGGGGCAGACGGGTTGCATCCATCGCAATCATGGGACTAGTGGTTAGCGCCAATGAATCCAAGTGAGAACGAATCTGAGCATCAATAGCCTTTTGCATATTGAAGGCTTTTTCCACTGTGCCACGGCCCAAAAGACGATTAGGAACAGTATCATCTTGATAAGCCAAGACAGGGCGATCCTTCATCATGTAAGGATTTGCCTCTGCTTTGAGCAATTGCCCATCATTGGCAATCACCACAATGGCCTCAACCATGTCTGTGTAGTCTTCAGCGGCTGAATTCTCAGGAAACAACTCGACAACTTCTTTGTTTTCCTTGAGGTTTTCTAGGTATTCACGGGGAACCAAGCCGTAATAAGTCAGCAACAGCACTTTTTCATCTTGGTACTGACTAACCTCTTGGGTTGGCTCCAAGTCGGTATCTTCGTAGGTGGGCGTAATATCTACTTTGCGATAGATACCACGCTCAATGCCTTCAACAATCTTGTGGATAGAGATGTATTTCTCGATTGCCACGCCCATGCAGTCATCGATGGATGTGCCGTTGGGGTCAAACAGGAAGTTTTTTGGGTTTACAGGTGAAATCTTGACCGCAATTCGGTCTTTTTCCACAACTCCAATAGCAGCTTGACCAATTTGGCCTGGAATCGGCTGTGTGGAGGGAACATACTGCTTTTCAGTCTTGACGATGATCTCGCCAATGCCTGTGCCGTAGATTTCTGCCATCAACTCAATCTGGTCAATGGATTTCCTGATCTTGTCCCGCTTGAAATCCTCCATCAACTGGGCTTTGATGATGCCCACATCAATGGGATTGTTGTTCACATCCCGAATATCGTCTTGAATGTCAAAGAACTCGCCTTGACCAAAGATTGCCTCCATGATTTCGGCATGACGGGTTTCTACGGCTTGTTGGGTGGCAGGGGTTACGATGCGTGAACGCTCAGACTCACGGGTTTTGTCTTCAGATGCCCACTGACCACGAAAGATTCGCTCGTATTCAAGCCAATCAGGGAGAAAATTGGTATCTCGGTAGTCGCGCCAGCGTTGGCAATGGTCAACAACAAAATCAGTCAGTTCTTTATCAGCCTCGGTAGGCTCATAAAACTCATTTTGTTCCAGCTTTTCTTGCTTATCTGTTGCCATTAAACCCCCGATATGATGTCTACAGGCTCCCACTCTTCATCTTCTTCACTCTCAAAGTAAGATGTTACAGCCAATTGGTCAATATAACTCAAAGCATCAGGAAGGTCATCGTGTACGCCATTGGCAGGAAACATCAAGAGTTGATCGGTGAAATCATCCCAATCTTCTTCAGAGTTCAGCACAATTCGCCCATGCTCAAACCGCCCTTGGAGACTCCAGATAATTCTGTCTGTCTTTTTCCTGTTGCCATGCGTTAGGTCAACTATGTGCGAATATACATTATTTTTCCGCATCAAGTCACTGAGATACGGCAAAACAGCGTTTTTCAGTGCCCCACGCTCGATTCCCACCGAAATTGGCCTGTAATCGCGCATTTTCATCAGGATTTTGGCAGCAGTCTCACGAATGTCCCACCGCCC
>RFVQ01000327.1 GCA_009922495.1 Chitinophagia bacterium | reverse complement strand
ATCCAGTGAAGGCTCCAGAATGGGCTTGTCAAATCTTGTCCAGGGTCCTTCAGGATGGTCTGCCATCGCCACACCAATCCGTTGGCTGTTTCGGTAAACATACCATTCGGGGGAATATGGTACAACAGGCTTATCGGGAGCAGGTCCCGTTGCACCCATATAGACCAGGTAATACTTTCCTTTGTGATACAGAAAGACCGGATTATGGGTACAGATACCATCCCAGTATGATGATCCCCTTGCAGGGAAAACAACCTTCACATGTTTATAGGGACCTGCAGGTTTTTCTGAAACCGCCAATGCGAGTTCTGAATGCGTGATCCAACCTTCATGACCTTTTGCTTTGGGCCACCGGCTGTAAACCATGTAATATTTCTTGTCACCAGCCTGAACAACAGAACCACACCAGATATTGTAGGCTGTATCCAGCAGATAATGATCTTGCTCAAGTGGAATCATGCGCTTTGACCAGTCGACTTTTTCAATAGCGCTGTTTTTCTGGGCAGCAACGTATTGAAACGACACCAAAAAATAGACAATGGAAATATATGATAGGCTTCTGATCACTTTTGGAGCATGATTGTAGCAGTCTTTTTAAATCCCCAGTAACCGTAGGAAAGAGTCCAGGTTCCGGCTGATGACAAAGGAAGGACTGCCCTGAAAACGCCACTGTCATTCATGGTTTCCTTGACGATGATGCGACTTGTTTCGCCTTTGGGAGAGGTGAGCTCTATCCATCCCTGATCAGGCTGGTCCTGATGAATGTTCAAAGGAGCCGTCAACTCTGCATAGACGGGCTGATTCCCCTTGATTTCCTTTACAGTTTTTCCTTTTTTGTCTACAACCCGAATGCCTGTTGTTTGCAAGTTCAAAAAAGAAAGTGTGCTCATCCACCCACGGTTGGAGATCGCCCATCCTTCCGTAGCATAAGCAAACATGCCAATGTTGTCTGTGCTGCTGTCTTTTTTAATGGTTGTTTGCTGGTGATCGAATCTAGGAAAATCATGGTCCAATGGCGTGCCATCGAGTGTACCCCTAACCTTGCCCAGCATTCCGTATCCATTGGGGTGCGACTGAGGCCAGCCTTTTTCGATGCCGGGCCAATACCCATCGATATCCAAACGTTCTTTGCTCTTGTTGCTGAAATGGGCTCCCAAAGGATTGAGCCCGAATGTAAAATTGATCTGAGACCAGGCCACTGGAATGGCTTCCGGGCGGTTCAATACATGCGAGGCTGCGAACAGGCTCCCGCCAAGTGCGGGCGCGCCACCCAACTCTTTTGTTTTGGGATGTGCCCATTCTGTTTCATTGTGTACACGATAATGCCAGGGGTTGCTGGTGCGCGACAGGATATGATCCATCCAGGCACTCAGTTTTTCTTTTGTACCGGCAGGCGCTTTGTCGGGAAATGTCATCTGAAAAAAAGCGAGGGATTGCGGTGTAATGTGTTCTGCATTGCGGATCCACCACATGTGCCGAATATTGTTGAAATCCCAGTTCTTGATCACATCCTCCGCACTGGCTTTTGCATAGGTCAGGTATTTATCAGGCTGTCCATTTTTTTCATGTGACTCATGATAAGACCGATAA
>RFVQ01000326.1 GCA_009922495.1 Chitinophagia bacterium | reverse complement strand
TCAATTGGACATTGCCTACTGTGATACCTTGGAAGAGGCCATCTTGAGTTAATGCGCCATTTTGATTTTGAGCAAATCTCCACACTTGATCCTACCTATAGGAAAAATCTAATCAATGCCTTGCCTGGGTACAAACCCTTGCACTTGATGGGTACCAAAAGCAAGCTTGGAGTAACTAATCTTGCTGTTTTTTCCCAAGTCATGCATATAGGTGCTTCTCCGCCATTGATAGGGGTTCTTTTTAGGCCTCATAGCGTGAAAAGAGATAGCTTGGAAAATATTCTTGACACCCATGTGTTTACCTTAAATCACGTTCTACCCGATTGGCATGTCCAGGCCCATTGGTCTTCAGGCCGTTGGGAGGGTAGTGAGTTTGAGGGTACTGGATTAGTTGAAGAATACAAGGCCGATTGGCCGGCTCCCTTTGTATCAGGGAGTCCTGTTCAGCTCGCTTGCTCCCTAGTTCAGTCCCAGACCTTGGAGGTAAATCAAACCGTTTTGGCAATTGCTCAAATTAATCATGTGTTTGTTGCCGAACACGGGCTTAGGTCCGACGGGTCCTTGGACTTGAATGCATTGGAGACCGTCTCTGTATCGGGACTAGACGAATACCATAGAGGAAAAAAAATAGCCCGCTGGTCTTATGCCAAGCCAGGGATTTTTCCTGAAGAAATTTAGCATATCTTCCTTTCAATAGATGGAAATGCGTAGGAAATGAACCTTCTTGAACTCACCGATCATGGTCTTTTTTGTCCACCAGCAGGGATATTTATAGATCCTTGGAGGCCTGTTGATAAGGCCGTGATCACCCATGCCCATGCAGACCATGCCCGTAGGGGCATGAGCCATTACCTGGCTCATGAGCAATCTAAGGAAGTCATGAAGCTAAGACTTGGATCAGACATTTCTATCCAAACGCTTGCATATGGAGAAGGGATTCAACTCCAGGGGGTACAACTTTCCCTTCATCCTGCAGGGCATATTCCCGGATCAGCCCAGGTCCGGTTGGAATACCAAGGAAAGGTGGCTGTAGTGAGTGGAGATTACAAAGTGGAGGAAGATGGAATATCTACCCCATTTGAACCTATCAAATGCCATGAGTTTGTGTCCGAATGTACCTTTGGACTTCCTATTTACAGTTGGGAGCCTCAATCCAAGGTATTTGATGAAATCAATGCTTGGTGGAAATCCAATGCATCCCAAGGATTCAATACCATCATATTTGCCTATTCTTTGGGCAAAGCACAGCGTATTTTGCAGCATTTGGATCCAGAGCAAGGGGAAATTTTTGTACATGGATCGATTTGGTCAACCAACCAGGCCCTCATAGCCAATGGACTTCCTCTGAGGAATGTTCCCAAGGTAGGTCAAGAAATTGCAAAATCTAGATACCAAGGAGCGCTCATTTTGGCCCCACCTGCTGCCATGGGAACCCCCTGGATGAGCAAATTTGCACCGTACCGGACAGGTAACTGCTCCGGTTGGATGCAGGTCCGTGGGGTCCGAAGGCGAAGGTCGGTGGATAGGGGTTTTGTGCTGTCTGACCATGCGGATTGGAAGGGATTGTTGGCAGCTATAGAAGCTACTCAG
>RFVQ01000325.1 GCA_009922495.1 Chitinophagia bacterium | reverse complement strand
TAACCGAAGCAGACACGCCGCTTGCGAACGAACCAGAACAGTTGTTGTTATCTGAAACGACGATGGTGTAAGAACCAGCAGTCAGACCGGTAAATACATTAGAACTCTGGAAAGTAGCACCATTGTCGATGCTATACTTCTTGGTAGATCCACCAGTAGCCGTGATGGTGATAGTACCATCGTTGCCACCATTACAAGAGATGTTGGTAGAAACAACAGCAGAAACCAAAATTGCAGCCGCAGGCTGGGTAATGGTCACCGACGCTGTATCCTTGCAACTATTGTTATCTGAGCAAATTAGTGTGTAGGTTCCGGCGGATATGCTACTTAAGTCCTTGTTGTTGGATGTGAAGCTGCTTCCAGTCCAACTGTAAGAAAATGGGGATGTTCCACCGGTAATTGTTGTTGTTACCGAACCAGTGCTATTACCATAACAAGCTACATTTGTCGAAGACAAACTGATATCTGGCTTCGAGTTAACAGTTACAACGAGTGTATTACTATATTCGATATTTCCGCCACCATCGGTGACTTTTCTCCTGTAAGATGTTGTTGTGTTAATCCCATTGGGGACATCATATGTATTGCTGTTTGCGCCTGTGATATCAGACCAAGTACTGCCTGAATTTGTGGATGATTGCCATTGTAACGTTAAAGTACCTGTCCCCCCAGATGCTGCACTTACATTCGTGAAAGCGTTCGGGTCACCGCCTGAACAAACTGATTGACTACCAGATACGGCACCACCAGAAAATGACCCAGTAACTGTCACTGTTGCATTGCTCGTTGATGTACATCCATTTGCATCTGTTCCAGTAACTGTATAGGTAGTCGTTGAAGTGGGAGAGGCGGTAACGGATGATCCTGTACTTGATGAAAGGCTAGTTGATGGGGTCCAAGAATAGGATGTCGCACCTGATGCAGTCAAAGATTGAGAATTTCCCGATGTGATTGTTGCACTACTTGGACTTATTGAGACGCTGGGCAATCCATTAATGGTAACAGTTTGCGTCACAGAGCAACCGTTATTATTGGTGTAAGTAATTACCGAGGTTCCGGCGGCGACACCAGTTACCACACCCGAAGAAGTTACGGTCGCCACAGAAGTGGTCGCGGAAGTCCAAGGGGTAGAAGCAGAAGCGGTACCTGACCCAGTTAAAGTTGTAGTTGCACCAACACAAGCGGAAGCATTACCAGAGATGGTTGGTAGTGCATTGATGGTAACCGTTTGCGTCGCAGAGCAACCATTATTGTCTGTATATGTAATTATTGAGGTTCCAGCAGTAACACCAGTTACCACACCTGAAGAAGTCACGGTCGCCACAGAAGTGGTCGCAGATGTCCAAGGGCTCGAAGCAGCGGCGGTACCTGATCCAGTTAAAGTGGTCGATGCATTAACACAAGCAGCAGCCGTACCTGAGATGGTAGGTAGTGCATTTACAGTTACTGTTACGCTATTTGAATTGGCTACCGTTGAATTCGCATCAGTTGCTCTTCTGCGAAATAGAGTGGTTGATGTGATCCCTGAGGGAACATCATATGTGGTACTAGTAGCACCTGTGATATCGGACCACGTACTGCCAGAATTTG
>RFVQ01000324.1 GCA_009922495.1 Chitinophagia bacterium | reverse complement strand
CTCATCATGCACCAAAATCCTGGAAAGGATATATAACTGAATTTCTCATGTTATTTGCTGCCGTTACACTCGGCTTTTTTGCAGAAAACCTTAGAGAACACCAGGTTGAAAAAAACAGGGAAATCCAATTTCTTCAAAACATCAATTATGATCTGGAACAAGATCTCAAAGAGATCAATATCATCAATGATTTTAATATTGAAAAGCAATTGTTGAATGATAGTCTTGTGATGGAATACCAGGCAAAGGGTTATCTGACCAACCTGCCCAGATTTTATTATTTATTGAAGAATTCTATCATCAGAAAATTCTTTGATCACTCTACCTCAGGATTTACACAATTGAAAAATGCCGGTGGCTTGCGAATGATAGAAGACAAATCCATCATTCAACAGATCATCAAGATTGAGAATACGGTATCAATTGTAGAAAGTTTGCAGGAGAGCATGGAGCAGAATCTTTTGATGTTGAGAGAAGAACTAAACATGGTTCTGGATCCTGTTACGAATAACAGGATGAACAGGTCGCAGAATTTAATGGAGAGATCTAACCCCTACAAATTGTTAAGGCGATACAATTATCCTGAAAACCCCAATCCTCTGATAACTTATGATCCCAAAGAACTGAGTAAGCTGATCAATCTCTGTTCTGGGCCTGTTAATACTACGCTGCATATCAATTTTTATCTGAATCAGCTCAAAAGTCAGGAAGAATCTTTGAAAGCTGAGATCATCAAAAAATATGGCAGTCGGTTCAAAGGCGAATAATACAGGCGATCATTTAGTACATAATTATCTAGACTCTAATAAAAACGCAAGAGGCACAGCCAACCTACTTTTCCATGATCGCTCAGAGTGATCTTGTCCAGGCCATCTCTTGCTGATCCATTGATTGGAATCATAGCCTTTTTTCCCCATGATGGTATCTACACGGATTTGCAGATCAGCATACATTGCATCCAACGTTTCGGTTCCATGATCGAAATAAATGCGATGACTTTCCGGTTTCGGAAGCTTGCTTTCCATATATGAAAAAATAGCCTGGGGCACAGGATTGTTGTCAAGGGAAAAGAGCCCCGGCCAATGTGTGGACAGACAAGCTGCTCCACCAAAAATATCTGGATATTCACAAAGGGCATAAAGTGAAATCAGCGCCCCCATACTGCTACCTGCTAAAAATGTATGTGCAGGTTGAGCATTTGTAGAATATGTTTTGTCTATAAAGGGTTTCAGTTCTTTTGTCATGAACAGCAAATAGCGATCAGAAACGATGGTTTTTCCACCGAAAACGGATTGTCCTCCTTTTCTGGCGGCTTGATAGACCAACTCTTTATCTGCAGCAGAAAGGGATTCAAATGGTTTTTGCGGAAAGTATTCAGCATGACGACTGGTTCCACCGTTCCAGATACCCACCACGATGCAATCCTGAATTTTAATTTGTTGCACCAAGTCAGAAAGAATTTCATCTACCCCCCATTCCTGTTTGTTCCAGGTGGTCGTGCTATCAAAAAGCATTTGACCGTCTTGCATGTACAAAACAGCATATTTCTTATCAGCAGAATAATTCTCTGGCAACCAAACATCTACGTTTCGTGGATTAACATAA
>RFVQ01000323.1 GCA_009922495.1 Chitinophagia bacterium | reverse complement strand
GTTAAGTCAAGCTTCTGCAGAATTAAAAGCGGAGGAATTATCTTTGGTTAATACACGCCTGTTGGTCGAAAAAAATGTTATTTCTAAGAATCAATTGGCTATTTCCTTGGCAAAGGTTGATGGTCTTTTGGCGAAACGGGAGGAGGCTCAGGCACATGTCCGGGCAGCTGAATTAAAGGTCGAACACTCGAATATTCGCGCGCCATTTGATGGAATTGTAGATCGATTACCCTTTAAACGAGGTAGTTTGGTTGATGAGGGAACTTTACTAACCACGCTGTCAGATAACCACAATGTATATGCGTATTTCAACGTGTCGGAACAAGAATACCTCGCCTTTAGTGACCAGGGCGGCGTTAATAATTCCGCAAGTGTTGAGTTGGTCTTAGCGAATGGGGAGAAATATCCTGAAAAAGGATTGGTTGAAACCAAAGCCACTTTCGTTTTATTCTCCTGAAAATACCCTGCAGGATGAAGCCGGTTTCAATGCAGCGCTTGCAGCCATTGCCAGAAACGTTCGCCAGGAATGGTATGAGGATGGCGCACCCATTATTTCTGAGAATATTTTCTCAGACGTTGCGGTAGAGGGAACCACCGATAAATTTGGTCCTGCTGTGAACATGAATTTGCTGATCACTCCTGATGCTAATTTGAACAGTACTGACTTCAACCGCATTGGCTGGTATTGGGAAAGATGGTACATTGTCATTCGTTTGGCCAATACCATCACATCCAGGTTACCAGAGGTGAAAGCTATTCCCGATGCCACCAAGAATGTCATCCTGGGCCGTGCTTATTTTTACAGAGCCTATGCCTATTATAGGTTGGTGCATGAGTTTGGTGATGTGCCTGCACCCTTCAAGGAACTCACTGAAGCCAAACTGGATTTCCAATCCGTAAAGCGTGAAGTGATCCTGCAGCGTCTGAAATCAGATCTTGATTTTGCCATGCAGAATGTTCCTTGGGTTGCCAACAAAGGTGATATCAACAGGGGTGCTGTGGGCCATCTTCTTACAAAGGTGAATCTTGCATTGGGCAATTTTGACGATGCGATTGCCGCATCCACCGCAGTGATCAACAATGGTACGTTCAAGCTGGTGACCAACCGCTTTGGTGCGGATGCAGGCATAGCTTCCAAGAACGTGATCTGGGATCTTCACAGGCGTGCAAACAAGTTTATTTCAGCCAACACAGAGGTGATCTTTTCTGTAATCGACCGTTATGGTGATCCTTCTGCCACAGCCGGTGGCGTGAACACCATGCGTCAGGCGATTCCTTTCTCTTCTTCTGGTGCCATCCTTACACCCGATGGTCTGGTGGGCATGACCAATGCACAGGTAGAGATTGATCACATGAAGAATTATGGTCGTGGTATCGGTCGTTGTCGCGCTACTCCATATGCAACCCGCTATATCTGGGATGATCCCAAAGATCTCCGCCATGATACTACTTCCGGCAACTGGATGGAAATGGAGATGCTTACTTACAACAACTCAGCAACCCTTAAGGGTAAGTCGCCTTACTATGGAGCAAGGTTACAGCTCAAAAAAGCTGACGGAACCGTGTTGGTGAGTGGTGGTGATACCATCAGGACCTGGTTTGCATGGCCTCA
>RFVQ01000322.1 GCA_009922495.1 Chitinophagia bacterium | reverse complement strand
ATATCGGTTCATATCAATGTCTCCTGCAATGGTTTTGGTTCCCCAAAGTGTTGGGGGGTTGGTGGAATCTATGCGTTTTGCCATGCAACCCGCACAAATCTGTTTTTCAGCATGGTGTAGAGCCACATTGGTGGAATCTGCACTCGCCAAAGGCCAAGGGCCAGAGGATAGTCCAAGCATCCGCAATCCATGCACCCAGGGCAATTGCCGCCCAAAGGTTTTCGTCATGGCATTGAAAGCCTCATCCATCTTGCCGCACCATTTTGTCGTTCCTATCTGCCAGAATTCACCAGCCGATCCAAAGCAGACTCGTCCCCAGGTGTCGCAGAGTTCAAGTAGGTATGTAATTGGCAATCCTAAATGCCAAACTGGAATGCCAAACTCTTTGCGAAAAGGCCAAGTTTTGACCATTTCCTTCTGTTGCTCAACAGTTCCATCAATCACATCAGGTACTACAGCCCAGTGTGGATGCACCAACAAAGGTTCAACCCATTCATAGAATCCATTTATGTCAAATGGCAAACCACGGGTTTTGGCACTAAAAGCGCCGTTGTCTAGCATCAAAGACTGTCCCAAGCGCAAACATCTCTGTAAGTCATCAGGTCTGGCATAAGACACACAGAAATGCTTACCGCCCATTGTTTCTATGGCTTTTATGGGTGATATTGGGGTTCCATGATAGTGAATCACTTGTTGCCCCTTGTCATGTGATCTTTGAAATCATCGTAGAGTTCATTTCTCTCCATCAACCTAATCAGTATCTCTCCATTACCAACTGATCGGTGATCCATGAGGTATTCTGCATACTCATAATCAAGTTCACCTCTGTCCATTTTCTTATCAAAGTCTTCTTCAGACATAGGTTCTCCAAGGGTGGATAGACCGACTATCCTTCCCGCTCCAGACTTATCAGTGTTCATTCATTCACTCCTATTAACATTAAAAAAACTAAAAAAGCCCCAAGTGCGCTTGACGGGTTGATTCGCTTATACATCTGGCCTTGTTTTCCACCGTGTACCAGATGCTTCAACAGTCGCTCAACCAACGCTGTTCGCCTTTTGCCCTCGGGTGTGAAAGGGTGCGGTGTTTTCTTCCAGGCCGTCCATGCAAACGCTCTGCTATCGTGTGGAGTACGATCAAGAACGCAAAAGGCCACTTACTACTGCGCTCCAGTGCCGACACACTGTCCCTTTCGGGTGAACGCATGAGTAAATGGCCTCATACTTCGTCTATGCGGGGCAATCGCTTTGACGAACGGAATGTACACCATAGAAAAACCCACTGTCAAGTAGGTGTTTTCCCTTAATAACAGGTTGTTGTGCAATTGCCATAGGCATAGCAGCAAGTTGTACATACAACCATTCGCCCACCAGAGATGATTGTGTGGGTTGTGCAAGATGCCCAAACCATAGTCACTGACAGACCCAACCAAACCCCAATAATTGCCTTTTTCATACTTTTCCTTTGTGATAAACAAGATTGTCGCCAAAGCGACTCGGATGATTTAAGAAATCATAACAACCAGCCCTGAACACACTTCTTCTCAACTCCCTGCCATCATATTTTTCTCTGACAGACCCATTCTCAATCCGCATTGCCGCACCACTTACAGCCCGATT
>RFVQ01000321.1 GCA_009922495.1 Chitinophagia bacterium | reverse complement strand
TGATACAGCTTTCATGTCTAGTCGCAATACCTACGAAGAAACTGTGAACTTCATCGTAAAGGATTGTGATGATGCGGCAGCTCTTCTGAATGGCAAGACCCTGTCCGCCGGTAGGGCAAACCGCGCTGCAGCGCTGGCACTGAAATCAAGGATCTTGCTTTATGCAGCCAGTGACCTCTATGATGTAACTACCGCTAAAGCCAAGTCTACGGCTCATGCTTCATTCACCAAGCCTGAATTGTTGGGATATACCAGTACAGACCGTGCGGGGAGATGGACAAAAGCCAAGGACGCTGCTAAGGCAGTACTTGATCTCCCAAATTATGGCAACAATTTGAACCTGACCTCTCCTGCAACCAGGGACGATGGAATTACCAATTATCACAATAATTCCATGGCCAGAAATGGCGGTGAAAAAGAATTGATCTTTGCCCGTTATTTCATCAATGCGAAAGCTGAGAACGGTGGCAGGATTGGTTTGTTCAATGGCCCCAATGGTTACCACAACTGGGCCGGGAATGCCCCTATTCAGAACTTTGTGGATGATTACCAGATGATGGATGGTTCTAAGTTTGATTGGAGCAATCCAGCTCATGCCGCCGCTCCATATGCTAACAGGGATCCCCGTTTCTACGCCAGCATTCTTTACGATGGTGCAGGTTGGAAACCCCGTACTTCGGATGTGGCTGCCAAAGATCCTGCCAACCAGATTCAAGCGGGGCAATATGAATTGTCATCTGGCTCCGGTAAGATTACTTATTTTGGTCTGGATACAAGAAAGTCATCAGTGGAAGACTGGAATGGCAGTTATACTGGATATTATTTCAGAAAATTCACAGATCCTAATCCAGCAATCATTGATCAAAATACCTGGCAACAGATACCTTGGCCTTTCTTGCGCTATACAGAAGCCGTTCTCAACTATGTTGAGGCCTGTATAGAGTTGGGTCAGGAGGCTGAAGCAAAATCCTGGTTGAATAAAATTCGCTTTCGTTCCGGTATGCCGGCGATTACTGCCAGTGGTGACGCTCTTCGCCAGGCGTATCGAAATGAACGCAGGATTGAGATGGCATTCGAAGAGCAGCGTTATCATGACGCACGCCGCTGGATGATCGCTTCAACCACCCTTGGACAAAAGGTGAAGATCATATTGGTGACCGGAACCCTTAAAGCTGGCAAGACTGTCACCCTTTATAAGTATGATACCAACAACTATGACTACAAGTACACAGTTGCGTTGATGGATCCTGGTAAAGAAAACCGTGCTTGGGCAGACAAGATGTATTTCCTCCCCATTCACCGCGATGAGATGAACAGGAATAAAAACCTGATTCAAAATCCTGGATACTAATTCTGTTTATGCTTCTTTTGGAAATGGTAAAGCATTTTGCTTTACCATTTCTTTTTTTATTTAAGTTTGAAGAAATACACAAAGGTGAGGAGAGTAGCCCTGATGAATGTTTTGGTCCTGTTGATGATTGGATGTAAGACCACAACATCTGATTCGTCTGATCCTGTTTTTTCCCTGTTGTCGGAAACTGAAACCGGGATTCATTTTAACAACAAAATCGAAGAAGGCCTCAATACCAATGTATTGATGTACGAGTATTTTTACAATGG
>RFVQ01000033.1 GCA_009922495.1 Chitinophagia bacterium | reverse complement strand
AAAAAAAACCCAATGCAGAAAGAAAAAGGTTTATTCCTGACCCATTTTTGAAAATTTTTGCAATAAAGTTGTTGGGCAATATACTGGCCTTGATTTTAAAGTAACTCAAGCCAATCACTCTTGCAGAATAATCATCCTCATAATGGGTAGTATCAATTATAACGCTTCCGGTTTTGTATGCAAGCGCTCGTGCAGCCGCATACTGAAAAAGCTGGTTGCCTAGGCCTCCCTTCAGCTTTACACATATAAGGGGATACATGACTAAATTATTGTTCTACGAATGAGCTGTTTAAAATAATTATAGAATGAGGTGTTTTTTTTAATCCCACGGAGTAGAGTATGCCCTCCATATTTATTTTTATCCCGTAATACTATCTTAGGGAGGAAAGGGATATTCATTTCCTCCGGATAAACATAGGAGGGTGGTAGAAGTTTATATGGGTTAGACAAAAGATATTTATTGTAATGTGACTCATCATGCCAAAGAGCAATGATGCTTTTTTTAAAATCTTGATCAATGTTGTAATCAAGTTGCGTACACATGAGTAGAAATGCGGAAGTCTCTCCTCCAATGAAAGCCCCCATTACGTAATGATTCCCAATGCCTGTCTCTATACAAGCCGATGAGTTTGGATTGCGGTCGTAGATAAATTCATCGGGTTTTTTGTCGTAATAACAGGGGTGCTGGCTGCCAATCAATAAAAATGGATCTGGCAATATTTCATCTCCAATTTCGGATACAATTAAGGCATTTGCATTGATAAAATAGACATAATCATACCCTTGCAATTTTTCTGCTATTCGGAGGAATATTTTGTATCGATAAAGTGTATCCAGTGGCCAGCCCAACTTTTGTTGATAGATAAAATCAACATTGCTATGCTTTCTATTTAGTAATAACTTATTATCTGTAAAAACAAAAAAGGACTTACTATGTTGCTGCAGTAAATTCTTTTCTGCGGAGTTGTAAAACTCGTCCCAAAATATCGAGTATTTGCCAGTACAGATGTATAAAATGGCTATTTTCTTTGCATGATGAATGTCTTTTAAAAGTGACTGGTCTGTCAATTTAACTACCATACCTCAGCAAATTGCTAACGATTGAAATCAGTTTTGTATTCACAAGGGATATGGGGTTTATTTC
Organism: Chitinophagia bacterium; assembly: GCA_009922495.1. Lineage (GTDB taxonomy): Bacteria > Bacteroidota > Bacteroidia > Chitinophagales > Chitinophagaceae > Pollutibacter. The sequence continues at coordinate 14,727 of RFVQ01000033.1, read as the reverse complement.
CTTGTTTCTTTTAGCAAGTGATGCTATCTCCATTTTGGACAGATGCCCCTTTCTTAATAAATAATCTAGAATTCTTTTCTTTTCTATTGTTGATATATTGTTTTTCTGTTCCTGCGAACGGATTGATTTTGGGTGTGTCCGAAAATAGTTAATCGTTGAATTTGTATACATTATATTACCCTGTTCTAAAAGATAAATCCAGAAATACCAATCTCCAGAAAGCCTATAAGAAAATAAATCATCGCTTATGGCAAGTGATTTATTTTTTCGAAACAATACAGCACTTGCATTGGGGATCGTATTTTTAAAACACAACGCTCTTTTGATTTCGTCTATTCCTTCATTTTTATAGCTGCTTCTCCATTTAGTAGAGGAAAGATCGTCATACCAATGGGATAGATCATCCATATATTCTCCGTTTTCATCCACCCTATTTGACTTGCAATACACCAAAGAAAGATCCGGATTCCGATCTAACAAGCTCGAAGTAACTTCAAGAAAGTTGTTATCACAAAAATCATCGCTTTCAGCAATCCAGATGTATTCACCCTTTGCAAGATTGATTCCTTTTTTCCATTGAAGAAAAGTATTACCAAAGTTTACATCATTTTGAAGAAGCCTTGTAACGTTTGGATGCTCACTATATGACCTGATCAGCTGCCAACTATCATCAGAAGAACAGTCATCAAGAAAAATCAATTCAAAATCATGAAAAGTTTGATTTAAAATTGAATCAATCCTCTGTTGTAAGTATGCAGCATGATTAAAGCTTGGAACGATAACAGAAACTTTTACATTACCCACCTTGAAATGATTTCTAAGATATTAAACTGTTTTTTCAATTTTGTTTGGCAATGAAGATGCAATACCCAATAACCATTTTTATTATATAATTTTTTTTGTCTCCCATTCCAACAAGGGTCTAACAATTCCGGGGATTTTCCCTCCATATAGCCCTCTGGCATTTATAATTTTTGAACCATCATCGTCAACAGCAGTAAAAGAGGCCACTTCGGTTTCTTCAATATGAATCATAAATGGATTATAACTCATGATCGCAACGCCCACCATATGCAATCCTTCCGCTAAAAAATTGGCTGGAATAAGAACAGTCGCTTCATAGCATCCATTGTCCAAGGATTTTTTACTTTTTGCAAATGCTGTATCATGCGAACTTAAAATATGAACCCCATTGCTATTGAAAAGATTAAATCCGTGTATGTATTTGAAATTTCTTTTCTTCAAACGATATATAATTTTTATTACTACTTCCTCATGAGTAAATACGGTTTCAACCAATTCATTTCGCGAGTTACATACAGATACCTCCTCCAATGTCACATATTCATTTCCTGGCTTAACCAGGTTATCTGCCCAGCTTCTTTTTGCAGTCGAACCTGAATTTCCTTTTAAGTAATGGTTAATCCCTTCGTCTGTATTACCTAAGCACATTAAACTGCCATTTTCCAATACTGCAATCTGGTTACACAATCTTCTAATGGCATCCATTTGATGACTCACAAACAAAACCGTCCTACCCTGATTGACACTCACATCATTCATCTTTCCCAAACATTTCTTTTGAAATTCCACATCCCCCACCGCCAATACTTCATCAACGATCAGGATCTCCGGCTCCAGATGAGCGGCAACAGCAAAAGCCAATCGTACATACATGCCCGATGAATATCGTTTGACAGGTGTATCAATGTACCGTTCAACGTCTGCAAAATCAACGATTTCGTCAAACTTGCGCTGAATTTCTCTTCTTGTCATTCCCAAGATTGCACCATTCAGGAAAATATTGTCTCTGCCACTCAACTCGGGATGAAAACCAGTTCCCACTTCCAACAAACTGGATACCCTTCCCTTGATCTTGGCCGATCCGGTGGTGGGTGCTGTGGTGCGGCTTAAGATCTTCAGCAAAGTACTCTTGCCCGCACCATTCCTTCCAATGATCCCCAATACCTCTCCTTCCCGCACTTCGACATTAATATCCTTCAAAGCCCACACATACTCGCTTTTCCCTTTTCTGGTTCGATCGTTCGCTTCACCAATTTTCAAATAAGGATCTTCTTTGCCCCTGACGCTATGCCACCATCGGTTGAAGTCATGTCTAATGGTACCGGTTCCTACCTGACCGAGGCGGTATTGCTTCGAGAGATTTTCAACTTTGATGACTGTAGCCATAATGCTTATACTGTATCCATGAATGTTTGCTCTACTTTGCTGAACATCAACAACCCTATCAACAAAGTGACCAACATGAACCCAACGCTGTATCCAAAACCGGAAGCATCAAAACTACCTGCACCCAGTGTGGCATAACGGAAGGCTTCCACCAAGGGAGCAAGAGGGTTCAAGGAAATCCAAGATTTCAATTGCTCATTGGCAATGGTCGACATGGGATATACCACTGGTGTGGCATACATCAATAACTGAACTGCAAATCCTATCAATACAGTCAGGTCTCTGTACTTTGTGGTCATTGAGGAGATGATGATGCCAAGACCCAGACCCAGACCCGCCATGACAAGAACAATGACAGGTATCAGAATTAATGAGCTGAGAGAGGGTGAAGGACCGAATGAACTGGAACTGGTGATATTGAACCACAACACAGCAACAATCAGCAAAAAAAACTGGATGCCAAACTTCACAATATTACTCGCTACCACAGAAAGTGGAAGGATCAATCTGGGAAAATAGACCTTGCTGAAAATTCCTGCATTGGCAACGAAAGTATTGGAAGTGGCATTGAGGCAAGATGAAAAATAATTCCAGATGGTGATGCCACTCATGTAAAACAATACTGGAATTACCCCATCGGTGGGAATCTTTGCTATGTTCGTGAAAACGACCAAAAAAACAATTGTCGTAAAAAGCGGTTGGATCAAATGCCAAAGCGGTCCAAGAATGGTCTGTTTGTACTGTGCCTTGAAATCTCTTTTCACAAACATCCACAAAAGGTCTCTGTAGCGCCAGACATCCTTGAGGTTGATATCCAGCAGGTGTGATGGCGGTTTGATCTCCAGATCCCAGGATTCATCAATGTATATTTTTCCTGCTTCTTGCTTCATTGATTTTCTATACAGACAGCCCCAGATTTCGGGCGGCCTTTTTCCACCAACTGAATTTTTTGTTCTTGGTATCAAAATAATGGGAGATATAACGATCGGAACGATACCCATATCCTACATATCCATAGCTCACATACCCATAGTACTTGCCGTAGCCCAACTTGGCCTTCACATCGTTGATCACAATGCTCAAGTGGGGTAACTTCTTGCCACTGTACAATTCTTCCACCAACTGCACCTGCTTCTTGAACGTATAATTATGGCGAACGATATATATAGAAGCATCTGCATACTTACCCAACTCAATGGCATCACTTACCAAACCCACCGGAGCCGTGTCCAGCACTACCACATCAAATCTTTCTTTCACTTCTCTGAACAACTCTTCCAGCTTGGCGTCAAGTATCAATTCAGCAGGGTTCGGCGGGATGGGTCCACAACCGATCACATATAAATTGCTCATGCTTTCAATAGGCAAAATGATATCTTCAATCGCAGCCTTTCCCATCAGGTAATTGGTAATACCCTTGTGGTTCTTTCGCTCGATCCCCAAGCCCTTCAAGATCTTCGGCTTCCGGATATCAAACTCCATTATCACTGTCTTCTTTCCGGAAATGGCCATGACACCCGCAATATTGGTAGCAATGAACGATTTTCCTTCACCACTCATGCTGGAAGAAACCAGAATGGTGGACTTGTCCTTTTTGGGGAGAATGTATTGCAGGTTGGCACGGATGATGCGGAACTGCTCCGAAATGAACTTGCGATCCGATCCGGAAATGATGAGTACATCCTGCTCATCGGAATGCCCCACCTCGCCCATCAATGGAGCGGTAGTGTATTTGTCGATGTCTAGCCTCGAAGAGACCTTGTCATTCAATACCTCCAGCAACAATACAATGCCCACCGGTATGGCCAATCCTGTCAAGAGAGCGGTAATATAGAAGGATCTTGGATTGGGGCTCACGGGCCATCCACCGGAAAAGCCGGGCTCCAATACCTGGATATTTGACAAGGTAGAAGCAGCACTGATACTGGTCTGTATCTTGCGTTGCAGCAAACTGGAATACAATTCTTCCATCACTTTCTGCTGTCGGGTGATATCCAAAAACTGTCTTTGCTTTCGGGGCATGGTGCGCAACTCACTGTTGGCCTGCAATTCCGCCTGTTCCAAACTTTCTTTCAATGCCTTGTAGCTGTCACGCAATTGTCCTAGCGACAATACCACTTCTCCTCTCAATTTGTTCATGGTCAATTCCAGGTCACGGATGATGGGATTTTCTTTGGGGATTGTTTGAAGGGAAATCTCCCTTTGCAACTGTACTTTGTTGTATTCACCAATGATATTGCCTACACCCGCCTGCGTTACTTCACCCAGCATGGGTATGCTGCGGTAGACATTCTTGGGATCTTTGACATAGTTGATCAGATACTCGATCAATCTTTCCTGAATGGCTTGCTCATTGATCTTTTGTGTGGATCCCTGTAACTCAGAGAAGAAACCCTGTGCCTGGCTTTCCAGCGCCACCACTTTGTTGATCTCTTTGAAATTTTGGAGATTGCCCTCCACATTGCTGAGATCTCCTTTTGCATTGGCCAGTTGGTCTTCAATAAAATGCAGGGCACTGATGGATGATTCTCTTTTGTCCTGCAAACTATATTCCTGATAGGCTTTCAAAAATCCATTCACTGCATCTTCTGCTACTTTTGGATGTTCTGCATAATAAACAAAATTCAATACCGTGGATCCCTTGTTGACAGCACCCACTTGTATTCCGCCTGCCAGATTTCTGGCCATCTGATCTGCAGGTGTCCAGCTGCAGATGAAGTCATTGGCTGCACCAAAACTGCCCACATGCTTTTCTAGGATGAACGATCCTTGCGCTGTCTGAAAAATAGATCCAAATGCCACAGAATCTTTGCTCTCATTTACCGTGAAATAATCTCCGGAGACAGTTGCCTTTACCCCATGGAAAAGCCATTCGAAGAATCTTTGAGTGATAGGATGCGCAAGCGAATGGGGCTCGCTGGATTGTGGATGAGCCGGTTGCGGATACTGCCTTTGTAATAATACGACTGCTGCAGGTCAGCATGATTCAACACCAATCTTCCCATGGCAGTCGACTTGATCAATTCAATTTGATCATCCATGGTTCTCACGTTAACCGTTGTGGCCACCACGTCACCGACCAATTTGTCACTACCGGTTGTTCCCGCAGGCCTGTCCGTTTTGATCAACACCTTTCCGGATGCATTGAAAACAGGATTGATATAGCGCAAACGCAGATGGGCAATCCCCAATGAAATGCCTACACAAACCAGGATCCATGGGATGAGATAGATATAGCGCAGGATAAATTCCCTTGCGCTGAAATCGTTGATATGCTTTTTCATACCCGTGTTGGACAGGGCATGAACCAGACTTTCGTTACTGGCTTGATGGGTCATTCAGGAATGAAAAATGAAAGAAATGTTTTACCGAAAAAAGTTGACGATGAGGAACATCAGGGAAATGATGCTGAATCCCAGGCTGATGTTGCGGGTCCAAGCCTCATCGATCCTGTTGGACTTCGACTTGCGCATGTCTACAAATACCATATCGTTTTGCTGCAAGTAATAGTAAGGAGAGTTGAAAACATCCGGCCGGGTTAGATCGATCCTCGCAAAAACGCGCTTGCCATCCTTCTCTCTTATCACCAGAATATTATCTCGTTTGCCATATTCGGTTAAGTCACCGGCCAGGGTGAGTGCTTCAAAAATATTGGTGTTTTCACGCACAAGGGGATAGATGCCCGGGCTCCTCACATCACCAAAAACAGTGATCTTGAGGTTCAAAAATCGAATGGTATAATAAGGATTGATCAGGTATTTATCTTTCAACTTGCTGTCCAGCAAGCCTTTCAATCCGTCCCTGGTCAAACCCTCTACATTGAGTTTGCCTACCTGTGGGAAAAAGATATTGCCGTCTTGGTCTACATCATATACTGAACCGACTCCCGAAACCACTGCACCGCTGTTGCCGGATGGTAGGCCTCCACTGGGCTGTTGTATGCCTCCGCTGCCATTGAACATGGCGCTGGCCGATGCATTGTCGCTGAATACCGCAATGCTGATCTGATCTCCTTTCTGTATGCGCTGCTCCGGAACTTTGAACTGACTGTATTGCGTTGAATCAATATTCCCCTGCAAATATTGCAACTGCTTGTAACTGGTGCAAGAACTCAAATAAAAAAGGGTTGACAGTATCAGGAGTATTCTCATGGAATGATGATCCCTTATACTTTGCTCAATGATTTTTTATCAAATTTGGCTGTAATTAAAAAACCAAGGCTCTCGATTCTCACTTCTACTGTATTGGGACCCATCACACGCAACACCCTACCTTTGGCCCCCATCATCACGCCGGAAGTAAGCATCACCTCATCAGCCGGTTTGATGTCGATATTGGAAACCTGCACATCTTCAAATTCAGAAAGAAATTTCTTGAGTTCAATGATCTCTTCTTCCTTGACGATGGCCGGCTTGCCATTCCAATAAACGAAATTCAATACGCCATCAACAAAACGCACTTCGGTTCTCTCCGCATCAGCAACCTTTACGAACACATAACTCCTGAACAAAGGCTCTTCGATTGTCTTTATCCGGTCCGTCCACTTTCGCTTCACCTTGTTCAAAGGACAGTACGCCTCAAAATTTTTTTGAGAAAGCAGTTTGTGAACCTTTTTTTCCCAGCGCGGTTTGGTGTACAATGCGTACCAATATTTTTGATTATCTGCCATAGGTATTTTTCAATGCTTCGCCAGGTCACTCACATACATGAGCAAACACAGGCATCCTGTCTCAATCAAGATTTTTTTTGGTTTTATACATGGATATTGGTTGGAGAAACTTACTGCTGTAAAAAATAGAGGTCTGTTCACAAACATACTATTTTTAAATCATTGGAATCAAGAGTATTGTACAAATAAAAAAAGAGTTGGCTCGTATGTATTTTTTCGTAAAATTCATGCAAGCCAACCCTCTTTCCCCGCTCCTAATTCAACGGAATATCACGCTTTAAAAGTTCATCCCTATTGGCCATTTCCCAAGCGGTATAAAAAACCAACTGGGCTCTCTTGGCGAGCAGGGGATAATTGATCTTATCAGGGGTATCCGTAGGCTTGTGATAGTCTGCCTTTAGCATGCCATCATAATAAAAAATGATGGGCACTCCCTTGCGGGCGAAATTGAAATGGTCGCTGCGATAATAGATCCTGTTGGGGTCCTTCGGGTCGTTGAACTTATAATCCAGCACCAATTGGGTATACTTGTTGTTCATCGCTTCGCTGATGGGCTTCAACTCTGTACTGAGCTTGTCGTCCCCTACTACATAAACGTAGTTCAGGGTATCAGCTGATTTACGCTCGGTGTCAGTCCTGCCGATCATGTCAATGTTCAGATCCGCCGTGGTCTTCTCCATCGGTACCGTAGGATGCTCTGAGAAATATTCAGATCCCCAGAGCCCTTTTTCTTCACCACTCACGGTGATGAAAAGCACGCTTCTCCTGGGGCCTTTGCCTTCGGCCTTGGCCTTGGCAAAAGCTTCAGCCATCTCGAGTACACTCACGGTTCCCGATCCATCGTCATCGGCACCATAATAAATCTGACCGTTTTTCACTCCTTCATGATCATAATGCGCAGAAACGATCAGCCACTCATCAGCCTTGTCACTTCCCTCCACATATCCCAATACATTGCTGCTAGACAACTCAACAGTCTTCTTACTGTAAGATAATTTTACATTAGCCTTCACCACAGTGCCGGAAACCTTTCCTGTCTTGCCAGCATTTACCCAGGCATTCCAGCAGGAATCCCCACCGGCAATGCTCTTGGCAGTTGCATCAGAAACAATAAACGTGTTGGGATATTGATCTGCCTTGTAAAGGTTCATGTACATGTTGCCGCCATTGGCACCCGCTCTCCTTGGGAAACCGGCACCGGCGATGATCACTGCCGCTGCACCCTTGTTGCGGGCATTGATGATCTTGCCATACAGGGAATTCGCTCCACGAAATCCGGGAGCAGAAGGCTTGAATCCACTGGGGGCTCCATCGAGCAGCAAAACTGCCTTGCCCACCACATTCAATCCTGCATAGTCATCCACGTCTTTGTCCACCAATCCATGTCCAGCAAACACTACTTCTGAATAGTATCCGGTGGCATTGTTGTTCCATTGGGTGAAGGGAACGTAGTCCGTATTGGTTGCAAAAGTCTTGCCATTCACCACAACTTCTGAACTGCCTGGCTCGTCTTTGTAGACAGGAAAGGATTGTTGGAAACTTCCGTTGTTGCCAGGCTTCAGTCCGATCGACTTAAAATGTTGTTCGATATAAGCAGCTGCTTTTTTTTGTCCCTCTGTTGCGGTTTCCCTTCCCTGCATTTCCGCTCCGGCAACAATGTACAAATGCCTGCTCAGGTCTTCTGTGGTGATGGTGGAGGCATATGCCTTGGGGTCCACCGCTTTTGTTTTTTTCTTTTGTGCCTGTGTGCTCAATACAGATGTCACGACAAGCAAGAAAAGTGCTACTCTTTTCATGATGGGGTTTTGGTTTTAAATTTTGTTGACGCGATTGGCATGCCTACCCCCTTCAAAGGGAGTGGACATGAAAATATCGGTGATCTCGTTGGCAGATTCCAGAGAAATAAAACGGGCAGGAAGACAAACCACATTGGCATCGTTGTGGGCACGCGCGAGTGAAGCGATCTCCTTCTCCCAGCAAAGCGCCGCACGGATGCCTGCATGCTTGTTCGCTGTGATGCAGACGCCATTGGCAGACCCACAGATCAGCACACCTTTCTCTGTTTCTCCTTTTTCAACAGATGCTGCCACCGCGTGGGCATAATCCGGGTAATCACAAGAAGCTTCAGTGAAAGTTCCGCAGTCGGTAACCTGATGACCCGCTTTTTCAAGGTGCAGTTTGATGGCTTCCTTATAGGCAAAACCTGCATGATCTGAACCAATAGAAATATTCATTATCCTTTATTGTAAACTTTTCTTTTGTCCCTCTTCCCCACTGGCACTACTCCCACTCCTCATCCTGCTTTTTCTTCACTCTTACGGCGATCAGGATGCTGATCTCATAGAGCAAAACCAATGGAACCACCACAATCAACTGAGATCCCCAATCCGGTGAAGGTGTAATGATGGCCGCCAGCACCAGCAACACCACATAAGCATATTTTCTATAGGTACGGAGGAAATTGGGCGTAATGATGCCGAGCTTTGACAACAACCAGGTGGCCATCGGCAATTCAAAGGCCAGTCCCGCTCCAAGCGTAATGTCAATCAGGGTATCAAGATAGTCTGAAAGCGTTGGTCTGTAGTCAATGATGGCCAGGTCGCCTATGGTATAGTTGGCCAAAAAGTTGAACGTAAAAGGCGCCAGCATGAAATAACCGAAGGCAGCACCCAAGAAAAAGAACATGCTCACCCAGAAAATGATCCCACTGGTATATTTCAATTCAGTAGGCTTCAAGGCGGGTCTGACAAATTTCCATATCTCCCAAAACACATAGGGCAAAGCCACCAGCAAACCACCGACAATCGCAATGGTGATGCTCGACATGAAAGTACCGCTGATAGAAGTCACCTGCAGGTTCAGCTTCATCGGAGGCATGCAGAGGGAGTCCCCCATGTGCAAAAAACGGCTGAGATTGCAGAAGAAGCGGTAAGAAATAAAGTCATTACGGGTGGGGCCCATGATGACCTTATCGAAGATTTCATCAATGTAAACAAAGAAGAGAATGGCACTGACCAGGATCGCCAAAACCGATCGCACAATATGCCAGCGAAGTATCTCCAGGTGGTCGATGAAACTCATCTCTGATTCATCATCACCTGCGCCTTTTCTGAGTCTTTTGAAAAACGAACCTTGTTCTGCCACACTGTTTTTTTGGAGTGGCTAAGTTAGGAAATTAGGCATTAGGAATCAAAACTCCAGCCCCCCAACATCGATGCCCATTACCCTCCATTGTCCTGCTTGCTGACGCAACTCCAGCTTCCATTCCCCGCGGATGATATCGGTGCGATCCGTCCGGGAAGAGCCACTCACATGCCAGCCCTTCATGACATAATATCCATTGTGAAACTGGCTGCTTTGAAATCCTACTGACTTGCATTCGATTTCGCCAAATCGCTGTCGATGTCGCTGCACCAAATACTGTAATTCCGGTTCTGAAAGATTGCTGAAATCATTGAGCCGGAAGGGAGAGGCCAACAAGGGAATTACCTCCGGCACGGCACGGTCATAGAAAGCAGTCAGCAATTGCCTGATCATCATCTCTGGGCGGGGCAGGCCTGCCGGGTGCATTCCTTCGCCTTCGCCCTGCAACAAATGGGGTCTTTGGGTCATAATGGTTGTTTTGATAAAATTCAAAACAAGTGATGACCCCTGCAAGGAGATTCCAACTCCGTATCAGGTGATTTTGCTCATCCCCGAAAACAGAATTGAACGCGATGGAGTAGCTTTACAACCAATGGAAAAGATCAAAAATATCTTGCGACAATTGCTCATCGCTCCCTTTATCGGGTTGATACAACTGTATCGGTGGGTGATTTCTCCCTGGTTGGGACCGAAATGCCGTTATACTCCTACCTGTTCCCAATACGCCATGGATGCACTCCGTAAGCATGGAATGATGAAGGGCCTTTGGAAGGCCCTTCAAAGAATATCTAGATGTCACCCCTGGGGGGGCAGCGGTTATGATCCTGCTTGAAAACGTTCGGCAACCTTTTTCCAGTTGACTACGCTCCAGAAAGCACCCAGGTAATCCGCCCTGCGGTTCTGGTACTTCAGGTAATAAGCATGTTCCCATACGTCCACTCCGAGGATCGGTGTTCCCTTTACTTCAGCTACATCCATCAGCGGGTTGTCCTGGTTAGGAGTAGAGCTGATCTCCAACTTTCCGTCCTTCACAAGCAACCATGCCCAACCACTTCCAAAGCGGGTCATACCGGCATTGGCAAATTTTTCTTTGAAAGCATCAAAGGATCCAAAGGCAGCATCGATTGCAGCAGCCAGGGCTCCATCAGGAGCACCGCCGGCATTGGGTGCCAAGCTCTCCCAGAAGAAAGTATGGTTCCAGTGCCCGCCACCATTGTTGCGAACGGCGGGTGAAATACTTCCGGCAGCAGCCACCAGTTCTTCCAGTGATTTTCCTTCATTGGGTGTTCCAGCAATGGCCTTGTTCAGGTTGTCGACATAGGCCTGGTGATGCTTTCCATGGTGAATCTGCATGGTCAGGGTATCGATATGGGGTTCAAGTGCCTCGTGTGCATAAGGCAAAGCGGGTAATGTAAATGGCATGTATTCAAATTTAGAAGGCAAAATTACATCATTTCTGCGTACGCATCTCCTTCTCGTTTGACTGCGATCAACTGATTTCCATCACCTCCTTGCCCGGAAAAAAGCTTTCATCAACTCCGCTGCCTCATCCCCCATGATACCACTGATCACCTGGGTTTTCGGATGAAAGGGATTGCGTTCGTCTGTATAGACATGGTGTCCATTTTTTAGATCTGCTGCGCCCCAAACGATCGTGCCCACCTTGCTCCAGTGCAGGGCACCAGCGCACATGAGACAGGGTTCAACCGTCACATACAATACAGCTTCCGGTATGTATTTTGCACCCAGTGAATTAAATGCAGCGGTCAGCGCAATCATTTCGGCATGCGCGGTGGGGTCCTTGAGTTTCTCCACCATGTTGTAACCCCGTGAGATGATGCGGTTGTTTACCACAACAATGGCTCCTACCGGCACTTCCCCTTCTTCATAGGCCTTCTCTGCTTCGCGAAGCGCTGCTTTCATGTAGTGTTCGTGTGTCATGCTCCCCTATTTGATGCTGTTCTGCGGATCAATTTAGACAATGCCTCAGTGATGGCAGTGTCGATCTCCTGGTAGGAGAGAATCTTGGGCTCAATGTAAACAAGGAAAAGATCCATGGCCAATCCTTTTTCTTCGAGGCTGGCTTTCAATGCCAGCTTCTGCTTTCGGTATGACTCGCGGATGCGGCGTTTGAGCAGGTTTCGGTCGACTGCCCGCTTGAAATGCCGGGAGCTGACCGAGACGCCCATCTGGAGGGATGAGGGAGCAGCGTCGGGGGACGAGGGGGCAGCGTCTAGGAACGATTCCTGCTGGCCATCAGAAAGAGACAAGGGACCAGGGACGGGGGACGAGGGGCTTACGAAACGAAAATGAACCAAAACAGGACTGACCCTGAACTTCTCTCCTTCGGCAAAAAGAAGCCTGATCCTTTTGTAGGATTTCAATCTTTCGGTCTTGGAGAGGGTTTGTCGGGGCATTTTGTTAAAGATCGTGACGGTGTTGAAGAGGATTCCGTTTTAAACGACGGTCATCCCGAAACAAAAATAGCTCCGGAACAGGTTCCGGAGCTATGATTATCTAAATAATCGTTTGGATTATTTCAGTTTGCTTTCGTCGGAAACAGAGAGCTTTTTGCGGCCCTTCTTCCTTCTGCTGGCCAAAACGGCACGGCCGTTGGCTGATTCCATGCGCTTGCGGAAACCGTGAACGGATTTCCTGCGGCGGCGACTGGGTTGAAATGTACGTTTCATGATTCGTTTTTTTCCTTTGTTTTTGAATAAACGACCGGGAGAAGCGGTCCATTCTGTTCAATGCCCTACAGGTCACCACACCCGTAGTCTTGTGAAAGGACGGCAAAGATAGGGGTTTTTACAATTCAACCCTTTCAGAAACCACTTCCGATCCCCAGAAAACAGATGCTGCATGGCCAAACTGCAGAGGATCGCCCGTGGTGCAAAATTTCAGTGTGCCGGATCCGGAGATGCTGGACGCCATTGGCAGGTGCCGCTGCAAATACTCTTTCAAGCTGGCAGCCACAATTTCACCCTGAGAAACAACTTCAATATGAGAAGGCAAGGCAGCCCTGATCTTGGGATACAACAAGGGATAATGGGTGCAAGCCAACAAGATGGTATCAATCAAAGGTGACTGCGCAGCCAATTTTTCAAGACAGGCTTTGATCTCTGCATCCGCCTTAGGGGAGTTATGTTCTCCCTCCTCTACCAGGGGTACCCAGGTGGGGCAAGCCTGCTGGTGAACCTGAACATCCGGAAAGAATTTGTTGATCTCGATCACATAAGACAAGGAATCCACAGTGCCCTTTGTGGCCAGCACCCCAATATGTTGGGAGTCGGTATAATCCCCGATCACTTCCGTAGTGGGTCTAATAACCCCCAGCACCCTCTTATCAGGTGCCAGGCTTGGCAGATCGCGCTGCTGAATGGTCCGCAAAGCCTTGGCAGAAGCGGTATTGCAGGCCAGGATCACCAGGGGACAGCCCTGCGCGAACAACCATTTGACAGCCTGCAGGGTAAATTGATAAACGGTATCAAAATCACGTGTTCCATAAGGCGCACGGGCATTGTCTCCCAAATACAAATAATCATATTCCGGCATCAGGGCATGGATCTCCTTCAGCACGGTGAGTCCGCCCAACCCTGAATCAAAAACTCCTATCGGATGTTGCATCTTCATGTCAAAAAAAAGACCGAAACAAAGTTTCGGTCCGTCTTTTATTTTGCAGGCGCTTTCGGTGCACCCTCAATTTTCTTCTTGATCAGTGGCAGCAGATCGTCCGCATCAGGCTGTACTATCAATGCTTCCTTGCGGAATACATAAGCATATCCATTGGCCTTGGCCACATCAGCAATCATCTGGTTGGCTTTCTGTGCTACAGGTGCCATCAGCTCTTCCTGCTTTTGCTGCATTTGCTGCTGATAGTTCTGCTCATAACCCTGCAATTCGATCAGGAGCTTTTTCATTTGCTCTTTCTTGGCAGTCTTCACGGCATTGGTCATCTTGGTAGAATCAGCCTTGAATACACTGTCCTGACGGTTCAGTTCTTTCAGGGTCTCAGCATAGTTGATCTGCAAAGCGCTGTCAAACTGTGCCATATCTGCAGAAGCTTTCTTGTATTCGGGCATGAGTTGAACCACTTCATCCACGCTCACATATCCGGTCTTGTTTTGTGCATTGAGGAATGGATTGAATGCCACCAGTGCGATCATCACCAGACCAAGTGTTAAAAGTTTTTTCATTGTTACTTGTTTGTGTTTTATGGTTTCGAAAATAGTCATTTTTTATTTCCCCGTAAGTTCTTTCAACACATCATCGCTTTTGTCGAGTTTAGGGTCGGCAAAGATAACGGTAATTCCCTCACTTTTGTCGAGTATCAGGTCATATTGCCTGATGGAAGCCAGTTTTTGAACGGCATTGTAAACCTTGTCCTGTATGGGTTTTACGAATTCCTGCCTGCGCTTGAAGAGATCCCCCTCAAAGCCAAACCGCTTTTTTTGCAAATCGCGCACTTCTTTCTCCTTGTTGAAAATATCGTCTTCTCTTTTTTTCAACAACTCTTCGCTGAGCATCACCTTTTCGGATTCAAAATTCCTGTACAATATATCAAGCGCAGCCTGCTTGTCATCGATCTCCTTCTGCCACTGAATGCTCAAGGCATCCAGCTTTTTCTGGGCATCAGTATACTCAGGCATCTTGCTGAGAATATAGCGTGTATCGATCACAGCATAGCGTTGTGCCTGCAGTTGCATCGAAAACATTCCTGCCAG
>RFVQ01000320.1 GCA_009922495.1 Chitinophagia bacterium | reverse complement strand
AACAAATCTTTGGGCAGTTTCATGTAATCGGTGATCAGGTGCGCAGGACCCCTTCTGGAAGGATAGTTGTTGTCAAACTCCTGTTCAGTGAGAAACTGGCAGAAGGTATTCAATCCTTCGTCCATCCACCAGTACTGGCGCTCATCAGAGTTGACGATCATGGGGAAGAAGTTATGGCCCACTTCATGAATGATCACTCCAATCGCACCATACTTCACAGATTCACTGTAGCTGCCATCTTTTTCAGCTCTTCCATAGTTCATGGCAATCATGGGGTATTCCATGCCAATGGATGCCTCTACTGAAATGGCAACGGGATAAGGATAAGGAATGGTGAATTTGGAATAGGTCTTGATGGTATGGTACACCGCCTTGGTGGAATACTTCTTGTAGATGGGATAAGCTTCCTTGCCATAATAGCTCATGCACATCACCTTCTTTCCTTCCACATCGGCTGCCATGGCATCCCATACCAATCTTCTGGAGGTATTGAAGGCAAAGTCGCGCACATTCTGGGCTTCATAGATCCAGGTCTTTTTGCCTTTGGATTTGTCTTTGGAATTTTCAATGGCTTCTGCCAATGTTACGATCTCGATTGGTTCTGCAGAGGTCTGTGCTTTCTGCCAGCGTGCCAGCTGATCAGCAGTGAGAACCGATGCGAGGTTTTTACACTCGCCGGTAGCCGCCACCACATGGTCTTCCGGAACGGTGATGTTTACCTTGTAATTTCCAAAGGTCAGTGCAAACTCAGCGCCGCCTGCAAACTGCATGTTCTGCCATCCCTGAAAATCGCTGTAAACAGCGAGTCTGGGGAACCACTGGGTGATGGAATAAAGGTTGTTATCGTCTTCGGCAAAATATTCGTATCCGCCTCTTCCATACCTTGTCAACTTGTCCGGGATCTTATAGTTCCAGTTCACCTTGAAAACGAATTTTTGTCCCGACTTCAAAGGAATGGGGAGGTCTACCCGCATCATGGTTTGGTTAACCGTGTAGGACAAGGGTTTGCCGGTAGCATCTGTGAGCGCGGTGATGTTGACTCCGAAACCCTTCATGTATTCTTTGGGATTCATCTGCAACAGTTGCTGATGGGTAAGCCTGTTGCCCATGGCTGAGGGTTTGTCGTAATTGTTATCGCTGTTAGGGTGATGAAAATTTTCATCGATCTGCAGCCAGATATAGGTCAGGACATCCGGAGAATTGTTGAAGTAGGTGACCGTTTCTGAACCGGTCAACAGATTTTCGGCTTCATTGATGTCTACGTTGATTTCATAATCTGCCCGCTGTTGCCAATATTTAGGACCGGGTGCACCACTCGCCGTTCTGTATTCATTGGGGTCCTGCATCAGGTAATCCAATTGTTCAAATCGGTTGCCATGATTGGATCCCGGATTCCTCAGGGGCTGCGCAAAAACGGCAGAGCAGCTCACCAGGAAAAATGCAATGATAAATGCCTGTTTCATGTATGGATATTTATTAAAAAAATGGAATTCTTTGATAAGCCATGAATAGTGAAAGCCCCAGTATAATCAATGAAAAAAGCATGACCAACAACCTGTGGGAAATGACATTGAATCGATGCAAGATCCATGATACCAAAAGGACGGCTAAAACTACGAA
>RFVQ01000319.1 GCA_009922495.1 Chitinophagia bacterium | reverse complement strand
TCAACAGGATCGAACTCCCTTTTATGTCCGACGGTATGGGGGCATGGTCGAACAGTTGTTGCATCTCCCGGATTCTTTCCCTTTCCTTTTTTATGGACGCTCTTAAAAATTCGTGGCCATAGCTATTGCCTTCATTGAGCAAAAGTTCTGTTTCACTTACAGCCCCAATCGCATATTCAGGATTGACGGGATGTCCTAATTTTCTGATGTACATCAGCTTCAATGGTATCCCAAGTGCTGCTGAAATTTCCAGTCCAATAGGAACTCCTCCTCGTGGCAATGCTACAATGAAATCTCCTTTAAAATCAATTTCTCTTAGTTTTTCACTGAGCAGTCTACTGGCCTCTTTCCTGTTCTTGAACATGATAAGGTTTGTCATAGTCTTTCAAAACGACCACTTTTTTCATTGATCCTGATCCTGAACATGACAGGTTTTCCACGGTAGTTTTCACTGAGTTCATGACCACCACCCTCCCAATGCTCATGCTGGTGGACAGTAGAGCCTGTCATCAACGGCAATACCCTGCCCTCCAGCAAATCCCTTGCTTTAACTGCACTTTCTCCTATCAGTTCTTCAAATTGTCCAAATACAACGGCACTTTGCCAGTTGGATAAATCTCGGGATAGGTCTACCTGGAAACAAACATTGGGATTGTTTCGGAGGAGTTCAAGTTTTCTTCCTTCCGTCGATTGGCCATAAATAAATTTTCCATCGAATGCATAAGTGACGGGAACGATATAGGGCTTACTCTTGTCACAACAGGCAATTCTTCCAATGGCCTGACTGGATAAAATATTGTTGATCTCTTGCTCGGTAAGTTCTCCTGTCATGGTGATGTTTTTGTAAACCTAGCAGAAAAGCAAAGAAGGGATAATGATCCGCATCAGCATGATTCCTGAGGCTGAGAGGCTATTTTTTTTCTTTTTTAAAATAGAAGGTAAAAAGGGTGAAGATGCTTTTGTAAATTTCAAAAGAGATCCATTGGGCAAGTCTGTCCAGGACTCCTTTATTGTGCTGTTTTTTGCCAACCTGCTCACAATCCCGCACAATGATTTGCTGCAAAGTGTCTAAGGTGCTTTTTGCAAACGCAGCATCCTCAATGTCTATGTTCAGTTCTATGCTTGCCTTGGCGCTGATATCATTGATGTTGTAAGAGCCCAAGGTTACCCAATTCTTATCACAAACAGCCATTTTACCATGAAGGATGTTGTGTTTGTACTCAAAGATTTCAATATCATTTCTTAAGGCCCATTGATAAAGAAAACGTTCTGCATATTTGGCAATGCCCACATCAGACCTTCCAGCCAAAATCAATCTAATTTTTACGCCCCTCTTTAGCGCATGGGTCATCTGTCGCCTGAAAAATGTGCTGGGGATGAAATAACTGGATAGGATGACGACTTCTTCTTTGGCATTTCGAAGCATTTCCATGTAGGTAGCGGAAACCTCGTTTAGGTTTTTGACCCAGTCATTTCTTCTGATTCTAACCGGGCAATGCTCGGCTTCCAGTTGAGGGGTATTGTTTTTCCCACTGGCATCCATTACCCATTCGGTTTCTTTTTTCGCAAACAATTGGTTGCATACTTTTTGCAATTCAAGGGCTGCTTCGCCATCTACTCTTATTGCCCAATCGAGCCAGGCAGGAGCTC
>RFVQ01000318.1 GCA_009922495.1 Chitinophagia bacterium | reverse complement strand
TTGGTACCATCAATGAAAGAAGGCATCGTCTCCATGAAGTAGTTCGTCTTTCAGGCATTAACATATCTGTAGAAAATGATGATTACCCTCTACAAATCAAGGTAGCATCATTACCCAATGCTAGATTGCAAGTCTATTTCTTGGACAATGAGGAAATGTTCAAACGAAAATTTGTTTTTCAGGATGAACAAGATCAATGGTACCCAGACAATGGAATCAGGTCAATTTTTTTCTGCAAAGGAGCACTCGAGACCGTTAAAAAATTTGGATGGCCCCCGGATATTATTCATTGCAGTGGATGGATGACTGGGTTGATCCCCATGTTTTTGAAAACTGCCTATAAAAAAGAACCTGTTTTCAGCAATAGCAAGGTGGTTTTTACAATCGGTCAAAATACATTCTCTGACTCCTTGGGCAAGGATTTTCTTAAGCAATGTGTGATCAATTCGTTGATAAAGGAAAAAGACCTTGATCCTTTCAAGTCTGCAGATAATTTAGCCATGTTCAATGGCGGTGCAAGCTATGCAGATGCCATATCTTTCGGTGACGATAAGGTTTCCAAGAAATTACTGGAATCCTTTTCAAAAGTCAAAGGCAAAAAAGTGATTCCCTATAGCGATGATGCTGATTTAACAGAGTATTTACAATTGTATAACGACCTTGCGAACAAGTAATTGTAAATCAGACAACCAAAATAAAGAGTGTGAGTATCAGAAACTTGTTGAATGGAATTGTAGCACTTGTCTCTATTTTTTCCCTGAGCAACTGTACCAAAATCAAAGGCACAGATATCGGACTTGGACTTTTACCTGCCATTGACAATATCGTTACGTTTGATACCACTTTTGAAGTGGTGGCCAATACGTTTGTAACGCCTGATTCTCTTCTCCCTAGATTGGGTAGAGATGTTAATGGGAATCAGGGTCAGTTTGTATTGGGGCATATTTCCGGTGATCCTCAGTTTGGAAAGACCACCGCCTCGATCTTTTTTGAATTGAAGCCCCCCAGTTATCCTTTTTATTTTGAGAATTCGGCGGACAGTCTTTATGTCGATTCAGCGATTCTTTGCTTGAGGTGGACCAATACGTTTGGAGATACCAATGCAGTGCAGACCATCAATGTTCACAGGGTTTTCGATCCCATCAAATCAGATTCAGCTTATAATACCAATTCCAACGTTCGTTATGGTGAATTGATGGGCAGCAAAACTTTCTCTCCATCCATTCTAAATGATTCCTTGTACCTGTTTCGTCAATCAATAAAAAACCAATTGAGGATCAAACTTGATGATGAATGGGCAAGAAGGTTCCTATCCTTTGATACAACCGGAAGAAGTCCCTACCGAAATGATACACTCTTCAGAGAATTTTTCAAGGGTTTTGCCTTGGTGCCAGTGACTTCAGGCTCTTCCGCCAATGCTCTCATGAGCTTTGCCATGAGCGATACAGCTACTCAATTGAGACTCTATTACCGTTACAAGAAAAACGGTATCATGGATACGACCTACAAAAACTTTGTTTTTTTCAATGGTGTTTTGGGTGGTTCCATGAATAGGATCGTCAGAAGCTATAATGGGAGCGAAGCATCTCAGCATATTGGATTAAAGCCCAGAGGGGATAGTTTGTTGTATTTGCAGGCTGCACCTGGTACCTATTCCATGTTGAAAATACC
>RFVQ01000317.1 GCA_009922495.1 Chitinophagia bacterium | reverse complement strand
GATGTCATCCAATTCGTTATTCTTACGGCATCCGTGCTGATTGTGCTCCCGATCGCTTTTTCTGCCATAGGAGGGCCATCTAAACTGATCTCTGATGCACCGCAGGGTTTCTTTAATCTCTTCAATGAAGAATATACTTTGCCCTTCATGGTTGGATTTGTTTTATACCAGACGGCCTATATTGGCGGCAACTGGAGTTATGTGCAGCGCTATACCAGTGTACGATCTGCCAAGGAATCCAAGAAGGTAGCCTGGTTGTTCACTGCTCTGTACCTGGTGAGTCCCTTGATCTGGATGCTCCCCCCCATGATCTATCGGGTCATGGATGCTGAACTTGCCGGATTGGGAAGTGAGGGAGCTTACATGATGCTCTGTCAGAAAATTCTTCCACCGGGACTCATCGGTCTTGTGTTGGCAGGAATGATATCCGCAACCTCCAGCAAGGCGAATACCACCATCAATCTTGCGGCTACTGTTTTTTCTACCGATTTGTACAGGAATATTTTCAGAAAGAACGCCAACGACAAAGAACTTATTCTGATCGCAAGACTGTTCACCATCTTGTTTGGTGGGGCTACGGTCCTGCTGGCCATCTATATTCCCCACATGGGAGGTATCGTTGATTTTGTGCTGACCGTTGCTGCCATGGCAGGTGGCGCCATATTCATGCCCATCATCTGGAGTTTGTTTTCAGGTCGACAAACCGCAAAATCCGTTGTTACCGTAACCCTCTTCACGCTTGTATTCAACTTGCTGCTAAAATTTGCATTGCCCTCTCTGATGGACATCAAATTGTCCAGAACATGGGAAACGATCATTGGGCAATGCACACCCTTGCTGATGCTGAGTCTCTTTGAATTTTTGTACAGAAAAAATCCTAGCCAGGTAATGCCAATACAAAGAACTGAAGATCTTCTTTCTGCAGAAGAGGTGGGGGGTCATGATCAGGAAATCAAGCAACAAAATGCATTTGGGCTGAAGGTTATCACCCTTTCCATGGTCATCATCGGACTGGGGATATTTTTGCTGGGAGCCATAGCGGGAGAATCATATGTCATGGTAATGTTCACTGGTTTGTTCATTTCTGCACTCTCTGTTATTATCTGGCTCAGGTCAAAGAAAGCAGTTGCGTTGAGCCTGCTGATCATCGTTTCATTGGGTTCTTTCAAAGCCAATGCACAAAGGAACAGTGCATTGCAGTCCGTATTGGTTAACCAGGCTGGCTATGATGAGAACGCTCCCAAACGTTTCGTGGCATGGGGAGCAAAAGAGGGAGTTCCTTTTGTTGTCAGATCGGTAACTGATAAAAAAGTTGTCTTCCAGGGGAATATTCAACAATACAGCGGTGATTTTACTTCCTTCAAACCCAAAACCGCCGGTGAATTTTTTATCGAGGTTCAGGGCTATCAGCCTTCTGTTCCATTTCAGGTCAGGCCTTTTCACATGGCAACCATTTCCACCAAATTGGCTTATGATTTCTTCATGGATGTGAGAGGTTCTACCGATCCGAAGAATTCCAATGAAGCAAAAGTTTACAGTGGTGGCCCCTCTCGTGATTGTGGAGCCTATACATTGGAGACCATCTTTGAAACCATGTTCTATGCCAGCAACCCAGCCGTATTTGATAACTGGAAAAAAGAGATGGGAAATGATAAGATACCTGATCTCATTGCCCTGAT
>RFVQ01000316.1 GCA_009922495.1 Chitinophagia bacterium | reverse complement strand
CCATCACCGGGCGATACCAAAACCCAACGCTTGGTCTCGGTCAAGACCTCATCCTGCACAAGTGAAAAACCCAAAATGTTGGTATAGTATGCAATGGCCCTGTCGTAATCATCAACAACAATGGCTATATGGGCAAGTTTTTTCATCAGGAGAATTTCAGGATCATTTGTTATGGATGAGAGCGGACAAAACTTTTTCTATGATAGGCATTGTAGCAGGACCAATACTCATCCCGGTTAAATATTCACTGTGTGGAACAGTATTCCCCTTCTCAAAATAAACGGGCTTTAGAATATATCCCAATGCATCCATCGACAGGCCCATCACAAACACCGGTCCTTTTTTGTCGGCCATCTTCCTAGAAAGCAGTCCCAGAGCAGGCGATGTCTCCCCAGGATGGGTAACAAAATTCGCATTACCAATTCCAAAATAAGCCATTTCGGTTTTGACGGAATCAGTAAAGCTGCGTTTGATCACCCCCATCTTTGAAAGCACTTTGAATGTATTGTTCTCCACAGGGAACAACAATTCCTTGCTCTTGAAATGAAGAGTCGTGTATTTCAAATTCGATGGATTCTTCAACAAGTCCATAACCTTCCTACCCAGCAATCCACCATAATGCATGGCATTCTCATAAGAAGAAGGAACATCTTCGGGTTGAACCCATCCTCCGATCGCACCCTGCAGAAACATATTCACGCCACCCTGCACCGAATCAGCATATCGATAATAACCTCCCACATAATCTGAACTCGCTGCAGTGGCATAATCATCAAGGATCGTTGGGTGACAGGCAAAATTGGTCAAGGTTGCTATATTCATCTTCCGATCATCCACCAACTGTAAAACCGTCAGTGTTCTGTCCAGCAATTCCGGCTCGGAAATATTCTTCACCCATTCCTCTCCGAAACTTCCCATCGCGTAGCGCACGGTTACCGGCTTTCTGTTTTGCCATGCCTTTGCAATGGCTGTGGCAGCGCATTCCACTATCAGGTCCATGTGTTTATCAACGATCCCACTATTGCGAAAATCCTTCCCCCAGATACCCACTACATCCGGACCAGCATGGGTATGCGTGGAAGAACTGACAATATGCGCAATAGGAAAGGAAGGCACCAATGCTTTCACCCTGCTCCTGATCTTTTGCAATTCAGGATACATGAGTCCTATGCAATCAAAACTGACGATGGCAAAACTCGTACGACCATCATCCACCACAACTGCTTTTGTATACAGGTTGTCGTGCACATCAATGAAAGGTCTGTTGGGTTTTCCGCCGGCAAAATACAAACTGTCCCCTTCGGGATTGATCAACTCCTGTGCGGCTCCTGCACGCAGGGATTGAGCATGCACAAAAGAAAAAAACCCTAATGAAAAAAGCAGAAACAATAGCTTGGCCATGCTACTCTGCCTCCTTCAAAGGTTCCTGTTCGATGAAAGGTTGCTTGTAAATGCGCTTGCCCGTGGCTTTGTAAATGGCATTGGCAACAGCCCCTCCGGTGGGTGGAAGTGCCGGTTCTCCGAGTCCCGTGGGATCGATGCCATTGTCAATGAAATGTGCTTCCACCTCGGGTATTCCCTTCATGCGGATATGGCGATAAACATCAAAGTTTTTCTGTTCGGGTTCACCTTCCTTGAAACTCAGTTTTCCATACATGGCATGACCCATGCCATCCAATA
>RFVQ01000315.1 GCA_009922495.1 Chitinophagia bacterium | reverse complement strand
CATCAAAGATCCTGCCTTTTGGGCGCTTCGCCTAACCGGATGTAATGATTCTGCTATCACTGGCATTTCTATTATCACAGATCTCATGGTTCCAAACGCTGATGGAATCGATATCGATCGCTGTCAAAATGTACAAATTACAAAGTGCACTCTAATCACCGCAGATGACTGTATCTCTTTGAAATCGTGCTGCGGAACGTCTCAGTATGGTGCTGTGAAAAATATCTATATCTCACAATGCTTCATGAAGAGTACGTCTGGCGCCATCACTTTAGGGACTGAATCTGTTGGTCCAATCGAAAATGTGATTGTTACTGACTGTACAGTTAAAGATTCACATCGAGGATTTGCCGTAAGGGCTCGTGAGGGCGGGTTAATTTCAAATGTAGTCTTTGAAAATTCTATTGTTGAAACTAGAGCATTTAGTGAATCCTGGTGGGGACACGGTGAAGCGCTCCATGTCACGGCCTTCTCTTGGGATGACCCAACGAAAGAATGGAATCCCGAGCATGGAAATATTGAACGCCAACTTGAAGGGCGTGTTGATGGTGTGAAGTTCTCGAATATTCGCGTTGAGAGTGAGGCTGCGATTCTGGTGTGGGGTGGCCATCAGGAACTGGTCAAAAACATTGAATTTGGCCGAATTTCTCTCACAATGAAGAAATCATCAAAATGGTCACCCCGAATTGATTTACGGCCGAACCCTATAGTCGATTTTGTTCGAGAGAAGCCTGCTGCCTTTACTTTACGAAATGCTGAAAATGTGGCCATCGTGAATACTGAAATTAAGTGGGATACACAAACTCGCACCGAGTATTCCAAAGCAATTGATTATGACAATATTGATGGTTTATATATGCATAACGTTACATTTGAACAGCCGTGAAATTTCGCGCTGACATTCAAGGTCTTCGGGCTTTAGCGGTCCTCCTTGTCATTGCGCACCACTTCTTCCCCAAGACTATAACTGGCGGCTTTTTTGGAGTCGATATCTTCTTTGTTATTTCGGGTTATATCATCACATTAACATTGAATGAACAACAACGGAATTCATTAAGAAAGTCCCTACTGGAATTTTATGCACGCAGAGTTCGACGCATACTCCCATCTGCCCTTGCTGTGATTTTACTGTCAGTTGTTTTCACTTATCTTCTTTTAGGATCAATCACAGCATCAGATACGGCCGTTGATGGAATCTTTGCGGCCCTCTTTCTCGCTAATATTCATTTCAACTCATCTGTTGTTGATTATTTTGCATCAGGACTTCCGCAGCCCATCCTTCAGCACTATTGGTCACTGGCAATTGAAGAGCAGTTGACTGCTTACTTGTCTACCTTAACTCGAGCCTGGGAATTAGGTATTGGAGCTATAGTCGCTCTCTCTAAATTTAGATTCTCCAGCAGTTTGTTGAGCTATATCTCTCTATTCTTTTTGATCGTTTTATCAACTCTTTACACACCCGAGAGTGATTTTCCAGGGCTCCCTGCACTTGTTATCGCATTACTTGCATGTGTAGTCATCATAAACTCTGACTCCAACAGAGTTCTGGCATCAAAAGTGATGATGTGGATTGGAGATCGTTCTTACACGCTCTACCTTGTGCACTGGTCAGTTTTCCAGATTGCTTTTCTATATCGAGGATCAGAATTATTGGTAATCCAAAAACTAGCATTAATACTTTTAATAA
>RFVQ01000314.1 GCA_009922495.1 Chitinophagia bacterium | reverse complement strand
CCACCATCGGTGGTTTTGAATACACCCCGCTCGGGATGTTCCGCATAGGGATTGCCGATGGCACCCGCATACACCGTATTGGGGTTGCTGGGATCGACAATGATGCGGTGGATGTTGCGGGTCTTTTCCAGGCCCATTCTTTTCCAGGAGACACCTCCATCCAGGGTTTTGTAAATGCCTTCTCCGAGGCTGATCGAGTTACGGGGATTGCCCTCGCCGGTACCCACCCAAACCACAGAAGGATTGGATTGCTGTATGGCGATAGAGCCTATGTTCAGGATGGGTTGTTTCTCAAATACAGGATCCCAGCTGGCTCCGGCGTTCAAGGTTTTCCAAACACCACCGGATGCTGCACCAATCCAGATCTGGTTGGGGTCAGCAACAACGGCATCGATGGTAGTGATGCGGCCGCTCATGCCAGCAGGACCGATGTTCCGAGGTTTCCAGTTTTTGAACTGTTCGAGGGATACTTTCTGGGATTGGGCTCCGGAAGCGAAGATCAACAGGAGCGTGAGAATGCGTAAAGCCAGTTTCATGCGCTGCAATTTTTGGAAAATTATGCAATAATGCCCTTGACTTAAAAATTTCTTTTGGCGAACAAAAAGGAATGAAAAACTGTCTAACTTATGGACGGAATTTGGCCGGAATGCCAAAACATCCTAATTTAGTGTTTAAACATCAAAATCAAGAACATGAAAAAACAGATCTTCGGACTCGCCCTCTTGCTGGCGGTAACTTCGTTTTCCTTTGCGCAAACTACCTGGAAGCTGGACAAGGTTCACTCCAATGTGAAATTCACTGTATCCCATATGGTGGTTTCTGAGGTAGAAGGTTCCTTCAAAATGTTTGATGGCAGCCTCGTGGCTTCTAAGGCGGATCTTTCTGACGCCGTTGTTAACTTCAGTGTGGATGTGACTTCTATCAATACAGACAATGAGAGAAGGGATGGTCATTTGAAGAGTGATGATTTCTTCAATGCTGAGAAATTCCCCAAGATGACTTTCGTAAGCAAGTCCATGAAACCATTGGGCGGTAACAAATATGCGCTGACAGGTGATCTTACCATGCGCGATGTGACCAAGACCGTAACTTTTGATGTTACCTATGGTGGCCAGGTAAATACCAATCCAGCCATCGAAGCAGGTTCTGTTGTAGGCAAGGAGGTGGAGATCACCATCTTTGCTGAGATGGATAAGCAGTAGTTGTGAAAGTTGTGGGTTGTAGGATTCATCCTACAACCTACAACCCACAACCTACAACCCACAACCTACAACGTCTTTACTTTTTATCCCCCTTGGCCTGATCTTTCCCCTCAAACCCCAGTATCACTCCATTGATGCAATACCGCAGCCCTGTTGGGGGAGGGCCATCATCGAATACATGTCCCAAATGGGCCTTGCAGCGACCGCATTGCACTTCCGTTCTTTTCATGCCATGGCTGTTATCGGGTAAATAAACAATGCTCTTTTTGGTGATGGGTTCAAAAAAACTGGGCCATCCGCAGCCGCTGTCAAATTTGGTATTGCTCTGGAACAGAGAATTGCCGCAGGCAGCACAATAATAAGTGCCTTTTTCATCGAACTTTTCAAACTTGCTGGTCCAGGGTCTTTCGGTTCCTTTCTGACGGGCAATATAATATTGCTCGGGTGTCAGCACTTCCTTCCATTTTTCTTCAGGCATCTCTACTTTCTCTTCGTTTTTTCTGGA
>RFVQ01000313.1 GCA_009922495.1 Chitinophagia bacterium | reverse complement strand
ACAAGCGGAAGAAAGTCAACATGAATGCCAACAACTACAATCATTATCTCTTCACTGAACAATACAAATACGAATACCAGTTTGTCCGCAATACTTTTCAGGTATACCAGGGGAAACATCCGCAAACAGGACTTCCTCTTTTCAGTGATATTGCCTTCATGGCAGGTGTGGAAGCCACCGACTGGAGTTGGTCACCACTGTTGGCAGATTTTGATAACGATGGCTATCGTGATCTTTTGATCACCAATGGCTTCCCCAAAGATATTATCGATCATGATTTTGGTGCCTTCCGAAGCAGTATCAGCAGCAGCCTGATCACCCGAAAGCAATTGCTGGACATGATACCGGAAGTGAAGATCCCCAACTTCATGTTCCGCAACAACAATAACCTGACCTTTACCGATGTTTCCAAAGAGTGGGGCATCAGTCTACCCAGTTTCACCAATGGTACCGCTTACGCAGATCTTGACAATGATGGTGACCTGGATATCATCACCAATAACATAGATGATCCTGCTTTTCTGTTTGAGAACACTCTGTATACAAAAAACAAAAAAGAAACTCCAGCGCATTACCTGCGGGTGACACTGAAGGGTCCGGCGAACAATACACTTGGTTTTGGTGCAAGGGTCAGCATATGGACAAAAGGCAACCTGCAGGTAGCAGAAAGCCATTGTGTGAGAGGATATCTTTCCAAATCAGATTTTGGTTTGGGAACCCATACCCAAGTGGATTCGATAAAGGTGCAATGGGCTGATGGAAAAGAACAAAAACTGGAAATGCAAAAAACAGACCAGACCCTTGTTCTTGATCATGCCAAAGCAAAACCGGGAATAAAAGAGACAGTAAATACTTCATCCTATTTGTCCATGGTCGATCCTGCCTCCATGGGTATTGAGTATGTGCATGAAGAAAATGATTTCATCGATTTCAACCTGCAAAAAACCCTTCCCCATAAATTCTCTCAATATGGTCCGGCCATTGCAGTGGGAGATGTAAATGGTGATGGCAATGACGACATGGTTTTGTCCTCTTCCAGTCGTTTTCAAGGACCCGTCCTGCTGACCCAGCAGCCCAATGGAAAATTCAGCAAAAAGATTTTGTCGATCAAATCATCAGATCTCTTGAAGGAAGAAGACATGGGTCTGCTTTTGTTTGATGCTGATGGAGATGGCGACAATGATCTGTACATCGTTAGAGGAAGTTACCAGCACGATCCCGGCTCCAGTCTGTATCAGGATGTACTTTGTGAAAATGATGGCAAGGGCAATTTCAAGGTCATGCCCAATGCTGTTCCCATTGAGACGGCAACCGGACAAAATGTAAAAGCGGGAGATGTGGATGGTGATGGTGATTTGGATCTTTTTGTTGGCGGTCGCGTAGAAGCCAAGGCTTATCCCAAACCCGGACAATCCTTTTTGTTGAGAAATGATTCTAAGCCGGGACAGTTGAAATTCACGGACATAACAAAACAGTGGTTTGCAGATCCTGCAGCATTGGGAATGGTCAGCGATGCCTTGTTCACTGATTTTGACAATGACAATCGCCAGGATCTGATGATCGCAGCAGAGTGGAGTGAGCTGTCATTTTATAAGAATACAGGAAAAGGATTCCAAAAGATAACACTGTCCAAAGACATGAGTGAAGCCAAGGGTTGGTGGAACAGCCTGGCTGCTGCAGATTTGGACCAGGATGGTGACATGGATTATG
>RFVQ01000312.1 GCA_009922495.1 Chitinophagia bacterium | reverse complement strand
GTCGATGCTCGGTTTTACATACACCGCTTTTCTCCCGGATCCCGAATCCCCATCACCGCCACAAGCCGATAAAAGAATGAAAACGAGGGCGATGAAAATGTTGCGAGGTTGCATTGTTTATTTCAACTCTGCGGCCAATCCAACCGTTAAACTCATGGTGTGCATTGGTTGCGACAAAGTTTCAAGGTTTCTAGAGCCACTGCTTGAGAGTGTTTCTCTTCCAACAAACAAGGGGTAGGCCCTTTGCATATCCATGCTCGCCAACAATTTCATGTGTTGAGTGATTTTTACATCCATACCCAATCCAACCAAGGTTGAAAAAGTAGACGCAGAGCATTCAATTTCTTTGTACCAATAACTGCTGTTCCAACTCGATCTCAACATCATTTCCGGCAGTGTGGCAACGACCATCCCCATCATAAATCTTGGTACGAAAGTGATTTTGTCATGGGGTTTAATGTCGTATTTGACACCGCCAAACAGGCCACTCATCGTATACGATCCCCATTGAACATCAAAACCGTTGCCAGGATTGGCGTAATTCATGTCATTGATTAAAGCCACCGAACTCGCATAATTGAGGGATGATCGCGATGCGAGCGTCCAACTGTATGGACCTCCATGAATTTTGCGGGTCAAATTAAGTTCAAATGAAAAACCCGGCATCGCATAGCCTGCGCCGTTTTCGAAATAATCCATTGAACCAAACTTTCCCATGGGTAGAGCAGTGCCGATGCTATAGCTGATATATCCTTTCTCTATGGAAGAATCAGCGGCACCGGATGGAAAATTTGCAGCATTGGCCGTCACAGAAATTGATAAGATGGCAAACGAGGTAAAAAGTAATTTCATCGATAAATTTCAAAACAAATTAATTCAGTAATTCACTGATATACAAGAAATGTTTGTATATCCAATTCAATTTTTTATCCAAGACAAATTTAATTACTTGAACTATCTTGCCACCATGGAGTTTCAGCGAGCCTCAGATCGATTGAATTATTTCTTCTCGCCTCACCGGTGGGCCCTCCTCGTCGATGCCACTAACATCGATGCCATATCGCCACACCTGCAAGCCCTTCAAACCGCCTGCAGCCACTGGGGTAGCAAACTCGAATTCCCGCTCCAACTCAACCCCCAAGCCTTCGAAAATACCCACGAAGCCAATGAATTCTGGCTCCAAAAAATGCCCGGACTCCGACTCCTCCACGCCCGCAAACAACAAATCCTCATCTCAGAACTCTTCCAAGGGTATAGCCCGGATCGTGCCAATGAACTGCTCCGACGCAAACTCAACCTCAATCAACTCGCTTGGGCACATCTCCTGTACTTCTCCAACAACAACAAAACCTACGTCTGCACCTTTCCTCAACGGCCCCAACCCATCGAACTGAGAAAAGCCATCGCCCAGTTCCACGAGCAACACATAGCCGAGCAAATCGATCGCCAAGAGACACACAACGCGGTACAGTCAAACTTTGCCGACCAACACGGACTCAGCGACATCCAAGCGCCCATGGCTCAGCTCATGATGGATGCCACGTCCTCTAACGACATCGCCCAAGTCAATCGCATCGCCCTGCGTGAGCCCGATTCCATCACAATCAATCACTACGACGGCAGTATTCATTTTCGCGACATGCAGGTGACCATCAAACTATCCCCACAGTGCTTTGCCATCTATTGCCTGTACATTGATGAAGTAAGGGGA
>RFVQ01000311.1 GCA_009922495.1 Chitinophagia bacterium | reverse complement strand
ATTCTCCTTTGATGGAGACACCTACCAGGATGGCTTTTTCAGATTCGTTGAATAAGGAGGTTTTATCAAGCACGTTTTAGATGGGATGTCTCAATGCTGACATCCAAGGTTTCATTAGAGTCCGCTTAAAGTCACACCAATGGTCCAGGGTCGAAGTACAGGACCAAGTCCCTCTTTGAATACCGTCGACACTTGATAGCTTCCAAAGAAACTAAAGTTGCCCAAGCCCGCTCTTGCAGTGAAGGCCACGCGGGTGCTGTTGAGAAAACGTTTGTCCTTTTCTTTGGCGAAATAACCACCCGTTCCGGTTGCATCCAGGTCGATCTTTGATTTTACTTTGGAATCCAGCAAGGTGCCTATTTTCACACCTACTGCCAATTTCCATCCACTGTTCATATTGTCTGGCTTGGTAGAGTATCGCAGTTCGAGAGGAGCTTCGAGGTAAGCCGTAGCAAATTTGTTCTTTTTGTACTTAGTGATGGTATCTCTTGTGAACTGTACACCGTTCCTGTCGTTCAGGTCCACTGCCATTTTATCAAGATACATGTTGTCAGTTCCAATGCCAGGACCCACAGCTACGCTGTAACGAGGATTGGATTTGAAGGGGAAATCGAACAGGAAATAGCCGTTGAAGGTTCTGTTGAATCCTTTGATGGTAATGTTATCGGGTTTGCTCCAGCCGGTTACGCCAAATTGCAGCATCAGGTGGTCTGAGGCTCTTTTGGAAAGGTCCAACTTGCTGTAGTCGGGTTTGGGCTTTTCCTCCTTGGGTACAACTACTTTTGCTGGTTTTGGTTCCTTGGGGGCTTTGGCTTTACCCTTGTCCTCTTTATCTTGAGCGGAAGCGGTAAGGGTCAGTGTCAGTAGCAACAATCCGAGTATCTTCTTCATGATCTGTTTTGAGGTTTCAAAAGTATCCCCAATCGGGTTAAGGAAAGGTTAAGGTTAAGGCTGCGAAGGTAAGGCAGGAAAGGGAAAAGACAAGGGGGGATAAGGGGGACAAGGGACGAGGGACAAGGGAAACAAAATTTCATTAAATTTGCAGTCCTTTATCGGACAGCAATGTCCAAGGGCCTATAGCTCAGTTGGTTAGAGCATCTGACTCATAATCAGAGGGTCCCTGGTTCAAGCCCAGGTGGGCCCACCTTTGAAAATTAAGTTAGAGGGTTTACGGAATTTCTTTTCGTAGACCCTCTTTCATTTATTTACAGTCAATTATTTGAATTTTGGCAATGAGTTAATGCCTGGGAAAAGAAACAATTAATCTTTAGTTAATCTTGGGGTGATAAAATGGAAATATTACCCTCCTAGTTTCGCGCTTCAATTAAAAATAGCGCTATGAAATTCTCCAAAATAACCCCGCTTTTTCTACTCTCAATAATCTTATTCTCTTGTCAAAAGCAAGATATAATTCCAGCCTTGGAAGTTACCCAGAATGAAGATTTGACTGCCTATCAGGAAATAGCATCTGTTAATCTTGGCGGATTAGGTGCAGCAGAAATTACCGCCTATGATCCCCTCACCTATAGATTGTTTGCTGTAAACAATGGCACACTCAACAAAATAGATGTCCTGGATTTGAATAACCCATCCAATGTTATTGTTATCAAATCAATCAGTATGGCACCCTATGGGGGTTTTGTCAATAGTGTATCAATCAGCAATGGTAAACTGGCTGCTGCAATTGAATCAACAGACAAACAGGCACCTGGTAAAATAGTTGTTTTTGATACGAAAACCT
>RFVQ01000032.1 GCA_009922495.1 Chitinophagia bacterium | reverse complement strand
TAGGCTGGAACACAGATGGATACCATGGCAATAGAATTCTTATACTTTAACATGCCAAATATACTCAAACTGATCAAGGGCGCTTTAAAAAAGCAAAAACCAATTGGACGGTTTCAACCCATTGGCTGGCTGAATACCAAGATCATCAAGCATGAAGAAGATCGATCCCCCAAAAAAAGGAATATTGGACAATTCAAGATCAATTATATCAAACCTTATGAACTGCTCCATACCTATGAAGATCTTTTTGTAAACGAGCTATACAACTTCAACACGGGAGAGCAGAAACCCGTTATCATAGATTGCGGCTCAAACATTGGGCTTTCAATCCTTTACTTCAAGGCAATCTATCCCCATGCAATCGTACTGGGTTTTGAGCCCGATCCTGTCAATCATGGGGTTTTGAAAATGAACCTTTCCGACAACCAGCTCAAGGATGTGGTGATCAGCCAGGAAGCAGTCTGGATTCATGACCAAGGAATCAGCTTTTCAGGGGCTGGAACGGAGGCAAGCCGAATTGGAGAAGGAAACAGTGACAGTGAGATTAAAGTGCCAACCATCCGACTCAAGGAATTGATAAAAAAATATCCAAGAATCGATTTTTTAAAAATGGATATTGAAGGAGCAGAACACCCGGTGATCATGGATTGCCGGGAGGATTTGCATGTTGTACAAAATCTATTTTTGGAATACCACGGCAAATCGAATGAAACAGACAAACTGAATGAACTGCTGCAAGTGGTAAAGGAAAATGGCTTTGAGGTTTACATTAAAAATGCTGCAGACCTGATGAAACAGCCCTTTGTTGAAAAACACACTCCTTACGCCTTTGATGTACAATTGAATATTTTTCTGCTATAAACCCTGAGCCTCATGCAAGAGCCCCTGATATCAGTTGTGATCCCCTGTTATAATGACGGAAGATATCTTCCGGAAACCCTTGAGCGCCTCAGCAAACAAACCTATTCGAATTTCGAGATCATCATTGTCAATGACGGATCTACTGATGCTGAAACGCTGAAGATATTGGACCAACTCGCATCACAAGGGGATGGCATTCAGGTGCTTCATAAAAAAAATGGCAGGATGTCTTCTGCGAGAAACCATGGTGCAGCTGCTGCGAAAGGTGAAATATTGGTTGCGCTGGATGCAGATGACTATTTTGACCCCCAGTTTTTTAAAAAAGGACTTGAGATATTAACCCATAACCCAAATGCAGCAGTTGTAACCAGTCACCTGAAAATGTTCGGTGAAAACACTGCGGTTTCCAAACCCAGGGGTGGCGATCAATACAATTTCCTTTTCAGCAGTGAGTGTCCTGCATGTGCAATGGTTCGAAAATCCTGTTGGGATGCAGTTGGAGGCTATGACGAGGCCATGACCCTGGGATATGAAGACTGGGAATTCTATATTCGGATCACACAAAAAGGTTGGACAGTGGCTGTGATACCTGAGATACTTTTTTACTATCGTCAAACCCAAAAATCCACGCACCGAAACAGCACCATACCCAACCGTGAAAAGATCATCCAATACATTGTTGAAAAACATGCTTCCTGGTATCTCTCCTGCCTGGTGAAACTTATCGCCGACAAGCAAGTATTGTACACTGAAAGGCGAACGGCTTATGCAACGATTTTTAAACTATTGGCTGATCGGCT
Source organism: Chitinophagia bacterium (assembly GCA_009922495.1). Taxonomy (GTDB): domain Bacteria; phylum Bacteroidota; class Bacteroidia; order Chitinophagales; family Chitinophagaceae; genus Pollutibacter. Next base: position 14,565 of record RFVQ01000032.1, on the reverse strand, counting down.
AAAAGGAAAATACCAATAAGCTTATAGGGTTATCAGGTGCAGAAATTCAGTGATGGCCTTTCGTTTGGGCTCATCAAGTTGATAACTGATGTTTCGCGTATAATAATATTTCAGATCGTAATAGGCAATGGGATGATTGTCTACGATATTGTCCAGGTGTTCCAGCCCCGATGCAATGGCAGTAGAAAAAATTCCTTCTTTTTCTTTTGGCCATTCATGTGAATGAACCCAAACCGCAAAAACAAAGGGAAATCCTGTCATCTCTTTCCAGCCTACTCCCAAATCGTATATAAATGAAAATTTTGACCTGTTCATCAAGGCCCTGTCTCCAATGATCAGTCCAGCAGTCCTGCCTTTGATCTGATGGATATAAGATTCATCTTGCGCCTCAAGGAATCTAACCTCCTTTTTCCAATGCCGTTGAAACAAAAGTTTACACAACAACACAGATGTTCTGGATTGATAATCCAGATAGACTGCCTCGATCTCCTCCATGGGCACTTCACTGAATAGCGCAACTGAAGCCACTTCTCCCTCTGTTCCAATGCAATAGTCTGAGAGAATGTGATATTCCCCCAGTCCCGGAAGGGCTCCCACAGGGACCAATCCTATGTCAATTTGGTCATTTTTGAGCATGCTTACCAAACGGGCAGGGTAATCCAGCATCAACTCGATCTCATGACTGATGGAACCCTGTTGCAGTCCATAGATGAATGGCTTTGTATTCAAGTAACTTACCGCTCCAACCCTTATTTTCCTGTCCACCAAGATTGCCGTAATTTTGCCGCAAGTTACACCAATCCACTCTTATAATGGAACTCAACTCCCTTACAGCCATTTCCCCGATTGACGGCAGATACCACCGGCAAACCGAAGCTTTGTCGGCCTACTTTTCAGAATTCGCCCTCATGCAATACCGGGTCAGGGTTGAAATCGAATACTTTGTTGCCCTTGCACAACAGAAAATCTTTTCTCTACCTGCTAACAAAGTACAAGCACTTCGCAAAATTTATGCAGACTTCAACAATGAAACTGCCCAACAGATCAAAAACCTGGAGAAGGTTACCAACCATGATGTAAAGGCTCTCGAATATTATATCAAAAAAGAACTGGATGCACTCGACCTGAGTCACCTAAAGGAATATGTTCATTTCGGACTTACTTCACAGGACGTAAACAATACAGCCATTCCCCTGATGTGGAAAGAGGCATTGGAAACCGAATACTACCCTGCCATTGCAAATCTTTGTATCAGCCTGCGGGGACTGGCAAAAAGCTGGGCAAAGATCCCCATGCTGGCCAAGACTCACGGACAACCAGCCTCTCCAACAAGATTGGGCAAAGAGATCATGGTTTTTGTAGAAAGGCTGGAAAATCAGTTGAGCCTGCTCAACGAAGTTCCCTATTCATGCAAATTTGGCGGCGCTACCGGTAATTTCAATGCCCATACAGTGGCTTATCCTAAAGTAAACTGGGTCAAATTCGGCAACAAATTTTGCCAGGATAAACTCGGGCTCCAAAGGCAGCAATACACCACACAGATCGAGCACTACGATAACCTGGCAGCTCACTTCGACGGCATGAAAAGGATCAATACCATCCTGATTGATTTTTGCCGCGATATCTGGACCTATATCTCCATGGAATACTTCAAGCAAAAGACAAAAAAGGGAGAAGTGGGATCCTCTGCCATGCCACACAAAGTCAATCCAATCGACTTTGAAAATGCCGAAGGCAATCTGGGCTTGGCCAATGCGATCTTTGAGCACTTGTCTGCAAAGCTGCCCATATCACGACTGCAAAGGGATCTAACCGACTCCACCGTGATCCGCAACATTGGTATTCCCTTTGCCCACACCATTATTTCACTGAATTCCATCAACAAGGGATTGGGGAAATTGCTGTTGAATGAAGACGCCATTCAAGCTGACCTTGACAAAAACTGGGCAGTAGTGGCAGAAGCCATCCAGACCATTCTCAGAAGGGAAAACTATCCGCAGCCGTATGAAGCACTGAAGGAATTGACCAGGGGAAAAGGAGGAATCAACAAGCAGTCCATCCATGCTTTCATCAATAAACTGAAAGTAAAACCTGCGGTGAAAACAGAGTTGAAAAAGATAACTCCGTTCAACTATACCGGTGTCTAAGAAGAGGCTTGATCGAAATTATTTATGGATCTCTGAACTGAAATGGAATTGGATAGCAGGATTGTTCGCAATCTCCGTATTCAGGAACCATTCACTTTGCGCCAGGTAAACTGTATGGCCATCTTTGTCTGTAACAACGTTCGCAGTCTTGAATCTTGTGAACTCATCCATCTTGCCCTTATCATCCGCTGTCAGCCAGCAAGCCTTGTAAAAGGGCAATGAGTTAAACTGCACAGAGGCACCATATTCCTGCAAGAGGCGGTATTGAATCACTTCAAATTGGAGATCGCCAACACAACCAATGATCTTTCTGTTGCCGTTGTGTTGGGTGAAGAGCTGGGCAACACCTTCGTCGGTCAACTGGTTCAGTCCCTTTTCCAATTGCTTGGTCTTCATGGGATCCTTGTTCACCACTTCTTTGAAGATCTCTGGAGAGAAACTGGGTATGCCGGAATAATAATAATCTTCTCCTTCCGTGAGCGTGTCGCCTATTTTGAAGTTACCGGTATCAAACAGACCGATCACATCCCCCGGGTAAGCTTCTTCAATCACATCTTTGTCACGCGCCAGAAAACTATAGGGATTGCTGAAACGAACATCTTTGTCGAGGCGCACATGATGATAGAATTTGTTTCGCTCAAACTTACCAGAACAAACTCTCAAAAAGGCAATCCTATCCCGGTGTTTGGGATCCAGGTTGGCATGAATCTTGAAAATAAAACCACTGAATTTATCTTCCTGAACATCCACTACCCTGGTAGTTGTTTCTCTGCTGCGGGGTTCAGGAGAGATCCGGATAAAAGTATCCAGCAATTCCTTGACACCAAAATTGTTGATGGCACTACCAAAGAATACCGGCGCCGTATGACCGCTTAAATAGGCGTTGTTGTCAAAATCACCATACACGCCTTCGATGAGTGAGGCATCTTCCCTCAGTTGTGCGGCATCCTTGTCACCCACATACTGGTCCAATTGTGCATCACCAAGGTCGTTCAAAGTAATGCTGTCCTCTTCTCATAGAGACTGTATACACCTTTGAAATCTTTTCCGTTGTTGATGGGCCAACTGAGCGGGTGCAAATGAATCTTCAACTCTTTTTCAATCTCGTCCATCAGGTCGAATGGATTTTTACCGTCACGGTCCATTTTGTTGATGAAAACAATAACAGGTGTATCCCTCATCCTGCAGACCCCCATCAGTTTTCGGGTCTGTTCCTCAACTCCTTTCACACCATCCACCACCAAAACCACACTGTCTACTGCTGTTAAAGTCCTGTAGGTATCTTCCGCAAAATCCTTGTGACCGGGAGTATCCAACAAATTGATCAAGACACCCTTGTATTCAAAGGTCATGACTGACGTTGCCACACTGATACCTCTCTGCCTTTCAATTTCCATGAAATCACTGGTAGCATGTTTCTTGATCTTGTTGCTTTTAACAGCCCCTGCCGTTTGGATGGCACCACCAAAAAGAAGGAATTTCTCCGTCAGGGTGGTTTTACCCGCATCCGGATGGGATATGATGGCAAACGTGCGCCTTTTTCTGATCTCGTTTTCGTATTTCATGGTAAGGGCGCAAAGATAATCACAAATAGGCACTCCGTTTGTCACGGTCATCCTCCCTTCAGCACTTTTTCCAACCCCCAATGCCGACTTATCCTACCTTTGCAGCATGAGGAGAACCGCAGAAATACTTTTAACCACCTTCAAATTGGCCCTGCAGGAACTGGGTAAAAACAAACTGCGCACTTTCCTATCCCTTTTTGGCGTAACCATCGGCATATTCTGCATCATCGGGGTATTGGCTACTGTCAGTTCTCTGGAAAAAAACATTCAGGATGGCGTCAAGTCTCTGGGAAACAATACTATCTACATAGACAAATGGGATTATCAGGGGGGTGCTGAATATCCCTGGTGGAAATATGTAAACCGTCCCTCTCCAAAACTGATCGAGACAAAATTACTAAGAGAAAAAATTGGTGCTGACATCAACATCGTATTCAATTTTTCCACTCAATCTTTTATTCAGTACGAGAATGACAAGTTGGATGGAATCAATTATCATGGTGTAACGGAAGAGTTTGACAAAATACAGCCAATTGAAATTCAGTATGGCCGCTATCTCAATCAAATGGAATTTGATTATGGTACAGCCAGTATCCTGATCGGATATGACAATGCAGAAAAGTTATTTGGAACTGCAGAGAAAGCCTTGGGCAAGGAAGTATCATTGCGAAATAAAAAAGCTGTGATCGTTGGCGTTATCAAGAAACAGGGAAAAAGTTTTATCGAAGGTTGGCAATTTGACCAAAGCATTGTGCTCTCCTACCGCTTCATGAAACAGATGCTTTTCAATGAACGATGGAACAACCCGAAGATCATCGTGAAGGGTCCGGATAACATGAGCATTGATGCTTTGAAAGACGAACTAAAAGGGGCCATGCGTTCCATTCACCGTCTGGGCCCCTCTGAAGAGGATGATTTTGCTTTGAACGCCATCAGTGATTTTAGCAAAGCGGTAAGCTCATTGTTTGGGAGCATCAACCTGGGGGGCTGGATGATTGGATTGCTCAGTTTGATTGTTGGCGCATTCGGCATCGCGAACATCATGTTTGTGACGGTTAGAGAAAGAACACCCATCATCGGATTGAAAAAGGCCATCGGTGCAAAGAAGCGGACGATCATGATGGAGTTCCTATTGGAAAGCGCCATGATCTGTATCATTGGAGGATTGATTGGCATCATCCTGGTCGTAATACTGGCGCAGGTATTCACAACCGTTTTCAATTTCCCGGTCTTTGTTTCCATCAATATTCTGGCTGTCGCCATCCTCATCTGTATTTCCATTGGCATTCTTGCAGGCATCATTCCAGCCATGAGTGCCGCTAAAATGGATCCGGTAGTAGCCATCCGCTCCAAGTAAAATCCTAGAACCTGGCAACAATGCTTTTGTATTGTTTTTGGCTTGAGACATGTTCCGTGCAATTTGCCCACAGGGAGATAGAGGTGTACCACATAGACTACTTACCTTTGCCGAATGAAGGCAAATGATGGTATTTATCTCCTGGGGATTGAATCTTCCTGCGATGAAACTGCTGCCGCCATCTGTCATGACGGCAAAATCATTTCCAACATCATAGCCACACAAGCCATCCACCAACAATATGGAGGGGTCGTCCCAGAACTTGCCAGCAGGGCCCATATGCAGAATATTGTTCCTGTTATCAGCCAAGCCATCCACCAGGCAGGAATCGAATTGAATCAGTTGTCTGGAGTGGCATTCACCCAATCGCCCGGACTGATTGGAGCCCTACTCGTAGGCACAGGCTTTGCCAAATCCCTTGCCCTTTCACTGAACTTGCCGTTGATCCCGGTTCACCATATGCAAGCACATGTGCTTTCCAACCTCATTGAAAAGGAAGACATGCCATTCCCATTTCTATGCCTCACGGTAAGTGGAGGACATACCCAGATCGTCGTTTGCAGGTCGCCATTGGACATGCATGTGATCGGAGAAACACTGGATGATGCAGCGGGTGAGGCCTTTGACAAGTCAGCCAAACTACTGGGACTGCCCTATCCGGGTGGCCCTTTGATAGACCAATTTGCTCAAGAAGGCGACCCCCTTAGATTTCATTTTCCAGAGCCACAAATGGAGGGCTTGGACTTCAGCTTTAGCGGCGTCAAAACATCCATCCTGTATTTTCTTCAGAAAATGACCAAGGAGAATCCCTCTTTTGTTCAGGACAATCTCGCAGATCTATGTGCGTCCATTCAGCACTGCATTGTTGGCATACTCATGAAGAAAGTAAAAAAAGCGAGCCTGGAAACAGGCATCCGAACAATCTGTATGGCAGGAGGTGTTTCAGCCAACAAGGGACTCCGAAAGGCCTTGGTGGAAAATGGACAGAAGTATCATTGGGATGTTCATATTCCTTCCTTTGCATATTGCACCGACAATGCAGCCATGATTGCACTAACCGGCTATCATAAATTCCTGGCCGGCGAAAGGGCACCACTATCGATCACCGCTTCAGCAAGAGCAACCTGGTAAACATGGGCCGATCGAATTTTCAATTCAAACAATTCAACATTGAACAGGATCGATGTGCGATGAAGGTGACCACTGATGCTTCTCTCTTCGGTGCCTGGGTTGCTTCCTCTGCCGAAACAGTGGAAAGCATATTGGACATTGGTGCGGGCACTGGGCTATTATCACTGATGCTGGCGCAGGCCTCAACAGCCAGGGTGCATGCTGTAGAGATTGAAAAGGAATGTTTTGGTCAACTGCAAGAAAATATCAGCAATAGCATGTTTTCAAAGCAGATGGATGCATTCCTCCAAGACATCAAAACATTTGATGTTGGTACCCAGTATGACCTGATCATTTGCAACCCACCCTTCCACCAGGATCAGTTGAGATCAGGACAGTCCAATGTGGATCTTGCAAGGCATGATGCAGGACTGCTCTTGCCAGAATTGCTTGGCATCTGTTCTGCCTTGACACAGGAAAGGGGTTCTGTTTTTATTCTCTTGCCCTATTACAGAAAAAAGGAATGCCTGAATATCGCTGCAGAAATGGGTTGGCAGGCGGAACGATCAGCCACTGTGCGGCATTCCATCCAACACGAGCCCTTCAGGGTGATGTTTCAATTTTCTAAAAATGCCAATGAAATGCATGAGGAGGAAATCATCATTCATGATGAGCGTGGGCACTACACAACTCTATTTTCAGACTTGCTGCGCCCCTACTACTTATACCTTTGATCGAAATGCTAGCGGTTTCTTCCCCAGCCCAGCCAATCGTTGGCATTGGCATAAATCATCAATCCGAATAATAGCACCATGCCCACGATCTGGGCATATTCCAGGAACTTCTCGTTGGGCTTTCTACCCGTGATCATCTCATAAATGGTGAAGATCACATGACCCCCATCCAATGCCGGTATGGGCAAGAGATTCATGAAGGCCAAAACAATTGAAAAGAAGGCAGTAATGTTCCAAAAGGCTTCCCAATCCCATTCATATTTTGGAAAAATAGAACCCATGGATTTGAAACCACCCAAACCTTTGTAAGCCCCGGTTGAGGGGTTGAGGATTTTTTTGAATTGTGAAACATAATCAGCCAGCTTCTCATTGGCCTTCCGAACCCCCGCAGGGAATGAGGCAAAGAAAGAATAGCTGCGGTGCTCAAATGCATACATGCCTTCCTTTTCCATTTCGTCCATGCTCAGGATAGTAGGAAAAAATCCGATCGATGTATCAGCATTGATCTTGGTTGGAATAGAAATGGTTTGACCCTCCCTCAAAACAGTCAGCACAATGGAATCACCTGCTTTGTTGAGGATAGTGGGTTTAACCTGATCAAAGAATCGGATCTCTGTGCTGTCGATGCCAACGATCCTATCGCCTACTTTCAAACCACCGGTGGCAGCCGCGGTTCCTTCTCCTATCTCTCCCACTATACAGGGGACGCGGGGCATGAGCAGGATCGAACGCCTTCCCTTTTCAACAATTTTTTCGATGAAGTTGGTCGGAATGGCCAGGTCCATTTTCTCTCCATTTCGTTCAATGGTCATGTGATCACCCAACATCAGAGAAGCGTTGATCTTGTCAAAATATTGAACAGGTTCATCGTTGACAGCAAGGATTTTGTCGCCGTTTTTAAGCCCTACTTCATTCACCACGGTATCTACGATCCATACACCATTGGTAAGGCTTTGCATGGGAAGTTTGGTTTCACCCCATTTGAACAGGATCATCGAATAAATAAAAAAAGCCAGCAACACATTCACGGTAACGCCACCAATCATGATGATAAGGCGTTGCCAGGCTGGCTTGCTTCTGAACTCCCATTCCTGTGCCGGTTGCTTGAGTTGCTCTTTGTCCATGCTCTCATCAATCATGCCGGCAATCTTTACATATCCGCCCAATGGCAACCATCCGATACCATAGATCGTGTTTCCGATTTTCTTTTTGACAAGAGAAAACCAGGGATCAAAAAAAAGATAGAATTTTTCAACCCTGCAACCAAAGATTTTGGCAGGAATGAAATGCCCCAATTCATGAAGAATAACAAGTATGGATAAAGACAAAATGAGTTGTCCGGCCTGCAGGCCCACAGCGTTCCAGTTGATGTCCAATAATGTCAACATAGTTTGTTGTTAAATGATGGCGAAGTTAACCATTAATCCGTGAAAGGCAGGTCAGAGATTGATGAGTGATGCAGCAAAATTTCTTGCTTCACCATCACTGTCGAGGTATTCCTGCAAGGTAGGCTCCGCAATAAAGGGCGTATTGTTCATGGTTTGTTCAATCACTTCCGTCATGTCCAGGAAACCCAAACGATTTCTCAGGAATCCAAAAACGGCCAACTCATTGGCAGCATTCAGGATACAGGGCAGGTTCCCTCCTTTGTGCAGGGCCGTCATCGCCAGTCCAAGGTTCCGAAAAGTTTTGATGTCTGGCGGATCGAAAGTCAGCTGGTGTGATTTGGTGAAATTGAAACGGGGAAAATCCGACTTGATCCTTCTGGGGTAGGCCATCGCGTATTGAATGGGAAGTTTCATGTCCGGCAAACCCATTTGCGCCTTGATGCTATTGTCCTGGAATTGCACCATGCTGTGAATGATGCTTTGGGGATGGATGACCACTTCGATCTGGTTAGGCTGGAGATTGAACAACCATTTGGCTTCGATCATTTCCAGACCCTTGTTCATCAGTGTAGAAGAATCAATGGATATTTTAGCCCCCATGCTCCAATTCGGATGGGCAATGGCATGTTCTCTTTTGACATTGACCAGGTAGTTCGGCTTCTTCCCGACAAAAGGACCTCCGGAAGCGGTGAGGATGATTTTTTCAATGGGATTGTTCTCTTCTCCTACCAGGCATTGAAAAATAGCAGAATGTTCAGAGTCAACCGGAATGATGGAAATGCCTTTCTCTGCAGCTCTTTTCATGACCACGTCACCGGCAACCACCAAGGTTTCCTTGTTCGCCAGTGCGATGGTTTTACCTGCCTCAATAGCACTAAGGGTTGGTTTCAGTCCCGCAAATCCAACAATCGCAGCCATCATCAAGTCATAACAATCCATGGATGCGGCTTCTTCCAGCGCCGCTTCTCCTGCCATGACTTTTATTCCTTTTCCAGAGAGCGCTTCATGTACCGCCTTGTAACGCGAGGTGTCTGTAATGACCACTACCGCTGGCATGAAAGCCAGGGCCTGCTCGATCAGCATTTCATGATTGGAATAGGCCGTGAGAATGGATATAGAAAAAAGATCGGGATTGGACCTGACCACATCCAGTGTTTGCTTCCCAATAGAGCCTGTGGATCCGAACAATCCTATCCGCTTTTTTTGCGGCGGTGGCATTTCTTCAGGACTAAACTGGTATGAAAAATCAAATTCCATTGGATAAATTTATGGCTTGTAAAGCATCTTTTCAAGCTCAGTTGCAATCTTCCTGTCGTTGCTCAAACGGGGAACCTTGTTTTGCCCCCCTAACTTTCCCTGACTCCTCATATAATCAATAAAGGCATTCTTCTTGAGCGATCTGATCACCAGCGGTTTCAGGATATTCCCTGTGATCAGGTCGTCATAATAAATATTTTTCTGGCGCATGTTGTGATCTACAGCCAATGAGAAGGCATCCATGTCTTCCGGTTCTTTTTCAAATTCGACGAACCATTCATGGAAAGATTTGCCTGCATCCTGGGTCACCATGGGAGCCACAGTGAATTCTAGGATCTTGACATTATTCTCTTGAGCAGCTTTCATGAGGCTGTATTCCACTTCTTCACCAATCACATGTTCTCCAAATGCTGAAATGAAATGCTTGATCCTTCCGGAAACAATGATTCGGTAGGGATCCAGCGAAACAAATTTGACAGTATCGCCAATGTTGTATCCCCAAAGGCCTGCATTGTTGTTGATGATCAAAGCATAGTTTTCGCCTATTTTGACATCCTTCAAGGAAAGTCGCGTTGGATTTTCATTGAAGATCTCACCTGCTGGTATAAATTCAAAGAAGATGCCGGAATTCGTATTGAGCAAAAGGCCCTCCTGGTCTCGGGTATCCTGGAAGGCAAAGAATCCTTCCGAAGCAGGGAAGGTTTCAATGGTATCTATGGCATGGCCGATTGATTCCAACAGTTTGGCTTTATAGGGACTAAAATTGACGCCACCATGGACCAACACCTGGAAGTTGGGGAATATTTCACCTACCTTTTTGCCGGTCTTCTCCATGAGTCTGTCGAAGTACATCTGCATCCAGGGTGGTATGCCACTGATCAGTGTCATGTCCTTCTGCCAGGTTTCGGCAACGATCCTGTCGAGCTTCTCTTCCCAGTCCTCAATACAATTGGTCTCATAGGAAGGAAGCTGGTTTTTTTTGAGATAGGCCGGAATGTGATGGTTGACGATTCCACTGAGTCGGCCTGTGGGAATGCCTCCAATCCTATCCAGTGTAGGCGAGCCAGAGAGAAAGATCATGTTGCCGGATGCAAAATCTGCCTTTCCTGTGGTGGCGATATAAGTCAAGAGGGCATTTCGGGCAGTATTGATGTGATTGGGGATGGAATCTGCTGTAATGGGGATGTATTTGGCCCCGGAGGTCGTTCCGGAGGTTTTGGCCAGGTAAATCGGTTTCCCCGGCCAAAGCACATTGGATTTGCCGGATTTGATCTCCTCTATGTATCCCCGAAAACCTTCGTAGTCTCGGATGGGAACCGACTGCTTAAATGATTGATAATCATATACTTTTTCCAACCCGTGGGCTTGTCCAAAAGAAGACTTTGCCCCTTTTTTCAACAGCTGCTGAAGTATTTTTTCCTGATCGGCCACTGCGGTAAACATTTCCTTTTGGATCTTTCGGTGTACGATACCGGCAAAAGGTTTGGCCAGAATTGATTTTAACTTCATGGTATTCATCCCATAACGGGTAAAACAAAGATAGTGGCTGCTTGGCAAAAGCAGGGAAGATGAGTGGAAGAAATTTTGAGCCCAAACTTGTCTGTAAGTCAAAATCTCCCTACCTTCGCACTCCTAAATTTTGAATGATCATGTTTGCAATTGTAAAGATAGCAGGACACCAGTACAAGGTAGAAGCAGGACAACAGCTTTATGTACCCCATATCGCAGGTAATGCTGGCGACAAAATTGATATCCCCGAAGTGTTGCTGGTTGACAACGAAGGCAAGCTTTCAGTTGGAAAGAATGTCAATGTGAAAGTAAGTGCTGAAATCCTTGGTGAAAAACAAGGTGATAAAGTGATCGCTTTCAAAATGAAAAGAAGAAAAGGTTTCCGTAAAAAAATCGGCCACCGTAAACTGTATACCAAAATCAGGATCGAGAGCATCGCTTGATTTTAATTATTCAACTCTTAAAATTCAATTGTCATGGCACATAAGAAAGGTGAAGGTAGCGTAAAGAACGGACGCGATTCTCACAGCAAGAGGCTCGGCATCAAGATCTTTGGTGGTCAACCTGCCGTTTCTGGTAACATTATCCTCAAGCAGCGTGGCACTCAATATCATCCAGGCAAGAACGTTGGCCTTGGTAAAGACTTCACCATTTTTGCAACTACCGATGGTGTTGTTGAATTCAGAAAATCCAAGAACAACAAAACATTTGTCTCTATCAATCCTGTTGTAACTGCCGGATAATCACAGTAGTGTAAAAAAAAATTTTGCAGATTAGAAAAAGTGTTTATACTTTTACTCTGTTATTCATTTTTTCTAACCATTAAATTCTAAACAAAATGGCAACTGCAAAAAAAGCTGCTCCTAAGAAAGCTGCAAAGAAAGCTGCTCCTAAGAAGGCTGCAAAGAAAGCTGCTCCTAAGAAAGCCGCTAAGAAAGCTGCTCCTAAGAAAGCTGCTAAGAAAGCTGCTCCTAAGAAGGCTGCTAAGAAAGCTGCTCCTAAGAAGGCTGCTGCTAAGAAGAAGTAATCAACTCCTTCTATGCAAAAAATACAATCCCGCCTCGTGCGGGATTTTTTGTTCCATCTCCTTAAACCCTGAGCCCCGATGTTATCCAATTCGGCCATTTCTGATCAATTCAACCTGCTAAGCAAGCTGATGGACATCCATCAGGAAAACACATTCAAGTCCAAATCCTATAGCGCTGCTGCTTTTGCTATTGACAAATTGCCTTTGGCGTTGGCAGAAATTCCCAAGGACCAGATCGCCGGATTGAAGGGCATCGGAGATTCTTCGGCCAAGAAGATCATCGAATTACTGGAGACCGGTAAATTGGCGAGTTTGGAAGAACTGATTGCCAAGACTCCTGCCGGTATTTTAGAAATGATGCAGATAATGGGGCTGGGGCCAAAGAAAATCAGTACCATCTGGAAGGAAATGGGGATTGAAACGATTGGCGAACTGCTGTATGCCTGCCAAGAAAACAGACTTTTGCTCTTCAAGGGATTTGGCGCCAAAACACAACAAAATGTTGCCGAGGCCATAGAATTTTTCATGCGCCATCAAGGACACTTCCTCTATGCAGAAGTGGAAACTTACGCATACCATATGCAGGAAGTCCTGCAGAAAAACTTTACCGCTTTTCAATTCAGCCTGACCGGTGATTTCGCCAGACAAATGCCGACCATCGAAAACCTGGAGTGGACCACCGACATTCCCAAAGAAAACCTTGGCGGCTTTCTTGCACAAAATGGATTCTCCATTGCATACGAGGAAGATCTAACAAAGGCCATCGGTGAAGAACAAGTGCAATTGGTTTTCAAGCATTGTTCCTTGGAACAGTTTTCAACGCATGTGTTTTTCAACAGCTGTTCTTCTTCCTTTGCAGAAACCTGGCTGCATCAATTTCCCCAAACACGTTACTGCTCAACAGAAGAACAACTCTTCGCATCTGCAGGCATTTCCTATCTCCCACCCTACTTGAGAGAAGACCCATCCTGGATCAACAAAACAAACTATCCATCCTCAGATATCATTCAAACGGGGGATATCAGGGGGATCATTCACAGCCATAGCGACTGGAGTGATGGAACCAATACCATTGAAGAAATGGTAAAGGCCTGTATTGAAATGAAACTTGAATACCTGGTGATCAGCGACCACAGCAAGTCTGCCTTCTATGCCAATGGCCTCAACGAAGAAAGGATCAAGGCACAACACCAATACATCGATGAATTGAACCGCAAATATGCTCCTTTCAGAATATTCAAATCCATTGAATGTGACATCCTGAACGATGGTGCACTGGACTATGCTGACAATACGCTATCGACCTTTGACCTGGTGATCGCATCCGTGCATTCCAACCTGAAAATGTCAGAAGAAAAAGCCATGCAGAGATTGATCGCTGCCATTGAAAATCCATATACAACGATATTGGGGCATCCTACAGGGCGACTGCTGCTCAGTCGCAAAGGATATCCTGTGGACCATGAAAAGATCATTGACGCCTGTGTGGCCAACAATGTAGTGATCGAGATCAATGCCCATCCAAGGCGTTTGGACCTGGATTGGACATGGGTTTCAAAAGCACAGGAAAAAGGGGCATTGCTTTCCATCAATCCAGACGCACACCATATTGGTGGGTTTGCAGACACCAAGTTTGGAGTGTTGGCTGCGCAGAAAGGGGGATTGCTGAAGCAAAGAAATCTCTCTTCTTTCACCCTCAAAGAACTGGAGGCTCATCTTTCTTGACCTGGTTCCAAACTTCATCCAAGGCACTCAGGTTTAGGTCTGTCAGTTGTTGTCCTCTATCCGCAATAATTTTCTCCATTGCCTGAAACCTGTTTTTGAATTTCTTATTGGTCTTGGTCAATGCATTGTCTGGATCAACGCCGATAAAGCGAGCATAGTTGATGATCGAAAACATCAAGTCGCCCAGTTCTGCTTCTATCCTATTCAAGGAACCCTCTGAGGCGTAATTTTCTACTTCCGTTTCTACCTCCTGCATTTCCTCCTTGACCTTATCCCAAACCTGTTCCTTGTATTCCCATTCAAATCCAACCTGCTTGGCTTTTTCCTGTAAGCGCATGGCCTGTGTTATGGAAGGAAGTGAATTGGGTACTCCGCTGAGAATGGATGTTTTACCCTCTTTTAACTTGAGGTTTTCCCAGTTTCTTTTAACATCCTCCTCATCGTTTACCACAACATCGCCATAGATATGAGGATGGCGATAGATCAGCTTTTCACATACACCATGAATCACCTCATCCAAGGTAAATTTTTGCTGTTCCGCTCCAATCTTGGCATAGAAGATAATATGCAAAAGGATATCTCCGAGTTCTTCTTTGATGCCTTGCCAGTTCTCATCGGTGATCACATCAGCCAGTTCATGACACTCTTCAATGGTCAATTGCCTAAGGGTATGAATGGTTTGCTTTTTGTCCCAAGGACATTTATCCCTGAGATCATTCATTATGTTCACCAGCCTTTCTATGGAA
>RFVQ01000310.1 GCA_009922495.1 Chitinophagia bacterium | reverse complement strand
TTCACTCCTACCGCATTCCTACGGATGTGTCCGCGCCTTCGACGCTCCTGTATCTCGTCTTATTTTTGTCAAGATTATTCCGAACAAATTTTGGATTCATCGGGTCTTATTTTTGATGGTTTTATTGTTAGGAAGTTCTCGTGGATTCTTAACCAAGAATTCTTTGCGGAATATTGTGGTTTCTAAAGCGGTTGTTTCTTCTGTTGTTGAGAACATATCTTTGGAATTATTTGACAATACTGTTCTTATGCATCATATTTCTAATTTTGATTATACTCATCCTTATTGTATTATTTATTTTGCGGGGTTTTTTTGGTATAAATTTTTGAAGATTAGCGATTCTCCTACTCTTGAGATTGATTCTATAGGACAAAATTCTGATATTACTACTGTAGGAACAAATTTCCGGAGACCTGACGACATCCAAAAGGAGGGATGTGGGAGGACGAAGTCTGGACGCATCAGACTAGATGAGAACCTAACAAGACCTCAAAAAGTGGATGTTGATAAAAAATTAGTTGTATTTGATTATTATGTTTCTGCTCGGCGTTTTACTCGGCAGTTATTATTCATTTTATTTTATTTGTTATCTAAAAATGTAGGTAATGCTTATTAGATGTTTCTATTACTCCGACATTTTGCCTCCGGAACTTTGTTCCTCCGCCAAAAGTCGTGATGCAGATTGTTTATGTCTCCAGGTCTCTGACCTTCTGACATCTCCCTGTTGTGTTAGGTACAAGCCCTTCCGCGTCGGGTCTTCTTCGGTTCTTTCATCTCCTCATCAACAATACCTACCGCGTCACCTATATGATCCGATTAACCCCCCCCCGCTCCTATATCTGTACCAAGTACTAAAATATTAATATTTTTTATTGTATTGTGATTGGCTTTGAAGTGTATCGGTTTATGAGTAGGATATTTGCATGGTGGTGATATTATGTTCTTGTGTATATTGTGATATTATGAGAACCTACTATACCATGTTCTTGTGATATTATGTTATTTTGTATATTGTAAGAACCTACTATACCAAGTTCTTGCGATATTATGTTATTTTGTATATTGTGAGAACCTACTATACCAAGTTCTTGTGATATTATGTTATTATGTATATTATGAGAACCTACTATACCAAGTTCTCATTGTTGTGTTTGATTACTCGGACCTTCGGTCCTCGGGCGAGCGAAGCGAGCCCATATACGATTTTTATTACAATTATTATTGTGATGTGATTGATTATGCAGCGTATCGGTTTATGAGTAGGATATTTGCATGGTGGTGATATTATGGATGTGATTGATTATGCAGCGTATCGGTTTATGAGTAGGATATTTGCATGGTGGTGATATTATGATATTATGTTATTGTGTTATTATGTTATTGTGAGAACCTACTATATCAAGTTCTCAACAATATATTGTATATCAAATATATCAAATATATAATATTTTATATATTTCACATATTTCACATATACAAAGTTCTCTAGGATGTATCTTTGAACGCTCGGACCTTCGGTCCTCGGGCGAGCGAAGCGAGCCTCAGGAGTCAAACTATTTACTATATTTTTTTCGTTGTTTGTGAGAACCTACTATACCAAGTTCTTATGATATTATGTTATTATGTATATTATGAGAACCTACTATACCAAGTTCTTATGATATTATGATATTATGTTATGTTATGTTATTGTGTATATTGTGAGAACCTACTATACCAAGTTCTTATGATATTATGATATTATGTTATGTTATGTTATTGTGTATATTGTGAGAACCTACTATACCAAGTT
>RFVQ01000309.1 GCA_009922495.1 Chitinophagia bacterium | reverse complement strand
ATCCAGAAATTGATCAGAAAAAATGTACTGTCTATAATCGGCGCCTTTGTGGGGGCAATAGCAGGTTTTCTTTATTGGAAATATGTAGGCTGTTTGACGGGTACATGTAAAATCACTTCAAGTCCAGTTAACAGTACGCTTTACTTTGCGCTGATGGGATTATTATTTTTCAACTTATTCAAAAAAAAGAATCATGTCAAGTAATAACAGTTTTGGAGCATTGATCAAAGGAGATAAACCAGTTTTGGTGGATTTTTTTGCTGAATGGTGCGGGCCTTGTAAAATGATGGCTCCCATATTAAAGGAGTTGAAAGATATGGTGGGAGAGCATGCCACCATTGTCAAAATTGATGTTGACAAAAATCCAGCCATCGCTGGTCATTTTCAGGTGCAGGGAGTACCCACCCTGATGATCTTTCAAAAAGGAGACGTAAAATGGCGACAATCAGGAGTCGTTCCGGCCCATCTTTTGCGCAATGAACTGCAGAAACTCATGATTCCATAGGAGGATATTACCTTTGTGAAAATCATTTTTCATGAAGCGGTTCATCTTGTTCGTATTGTCTTTTTATTTTGTTGATGCCATTACCGTAAGTGCGCAAGGACTTTCCCCTGCCGAAAAAGCAGTCGTAGAATGGATAGACAAGAACCATAGCACCTCCATCAAACTGCTGGAAGAATCCGCCAACATCAACAGTGGCAGTCTCAATATTGAAGGAGTAAAAAAGGTCGGGGCCATCTATGCAAAGGAATTGGAGAAGGCGGGTTTTACCTGCACCTGGATTTCCATGCCAGATTCCATCAAAAGAGCGGGACACCTGGTTGCTACAAGGAAAGGGAAAAAGGGTAAGAAGCTTTTCCTGATCGGGCATTTGGATACCGTTTTTGAACCCGACATGCCTTTCACGCCTTTTACGATGATCAATGATTCCACCGCAACAGGACAGGGAGTCAACGATATGAAGGGTGGTGACGTGATCATGATAAAGGCTTTGCAGGCCCTGCATGCAAAGGGATTATTGGATGATGTTACCATCACTGCTTATTTTACCGGCGATGAGGAGCGGGGAGGAGATCCAGTTTCTGTGAGTAGAGGCGATTTCATTGAAAGAGCCAAGCAGCATGATGTTGCCATCGGATTTGAAGGAGCTTCCGGATTGAATACCATTGCCACAGCCAGAAGAGGATCCAGTGGATGGACGCTCAGCGTAACAGCCAAAACCGGGCACTCCTCCGGTATTTTTAAACCCACTGTTGGGTATGGCGCTATTTACGAGGCGGCGCGGATCATCAATGAATTCAGGGTTCAACTCAGCACTGAAAAATACCTGACTTTCAATCCCGGTCTTGTCATAGGGGGTTCAGAAATGAACTATAATGCCAACAAAGCTTCCGGTAACGCCATTGGGAAAGACAATATCATTTCTCCTGCTGTAACAGCAACGGGTGATCTTCGATTTCTAACGGAGCAACAAAAGGAGAATGCGAGAGAATCGATGCGGAAAATAGTTGCACAAAATCT
Source organism: Chitinophagia bacterium (assembly GCA_009922495.1). Classification (GTDB taxonomy): domain Bacteria; phylum Bacteroidota; class Bacteroidia; order Chitinophagales; family Chitinophagaceae; genus Pollutibacter. The sequence continues at coordinate 279 of RFVQ01000309.1, read as the reverse complement.
TCCTGAAACAAAAGCCAGCATCGTATTTGAGGATGGTATTCCTTCCATGGCTCCAACGGAGGGGAATGCAAGAATCCTGACAGTGATCGACGGGGTATCCAAAGATTTGGGGATGGGATCAACACAAGCTGGTGATCCTGGTTCACGCGGCGCAGGGGATATTTCCTATGTAGCCGCCTATCTGGATTGTGTTGACGGATTGGGTGCATCGGGGAAAGGAGCCCATGCTCCGGGCGAAACCATCAACCTCAAGGATATTCCTTATCTCACCAAGAGAGC
>RFVQ01000308.1 GCA_009922495.1 Chitinophagia bacterium | reverse complement strand
CATCCCATTTGTTGGAGCTTGGAGTCAGATGAAACAAAATGTTACCGGGTATTATGGCGTAGGCACTGCTTTAAAAGCCATGGAGCAGAAAGGAGCCATGCCTGAGTTGAAGGCCCTCTATCAGCGTTCTGCTTTTTTCAGGACCTTGATCGATAATTGTGAGATGGCCATGAAGAAATGTTTCTTTCCCTTGACGGCTTACCTGGCAGACCATCCGCAATATGGCGAACTTTGGAGGGATATTGAGGCAGAGTTTGAATTGACCAAGCGATACATCCTGATGTTATCGGGCAAGCCCGATCTGATGGCTGATTATCCCATCGACCAGGTTTCCATTCAAACCCGGGAAAGGATTGTGTTGCCGATTCTCACGATTCAACAGTATGCATTGACCAAGGTCAGGGAGATGGAGGAATTGAATCTTCCTTCTGCTTTGAGGAGCAGTTATGAAAAGCTGGTGATGCGTTGTTCATTCGGAATCATCAATGCAGGAAGAAATTCTGCCTAGATCATTCGTTTGAATGCCCTTTGTGGATTCTTTTTTCCATTTCTTCAAATAGCCTGGTGATCGTAACCAATAGCAGGGTGGCAATAATCGGTATAAGGTACATATTGGAGCCGATCAGGATGCTGATGGCGCTCATGGCCCAGATAAAGGCGGCTGTGGTTACACCGGTTACTTTTTGGTCAGATTTCACGATGGCGCCGGCGCCTAAAAAGCCTATGCCAGTGGCAATCTGTCCAATGATCCTGGTAGGGTCAACATTCGGATGATGTTCAGCCAGGTAAAACCCAAGACTAGCATACAATGTACAGCCGATGGCGATGAGGATATTGGTCCTGATTCCTGCAGGCCTGTGTCGGATTTCTCTCCCGTATCCAACGATAAAACCGCAAAGCGTGGCTGTTAAAAGTTGTGGGATTAGCCTTTGGAGGAGAAAGGGCAGCTCGTTGTTGATCAGCGCTTGCATATCAAAATCCTTTCTTCTAAGGTAGTAATTAAGTACGCATGGATGCAATTGTGATTTCTCAGTACATTTGCACAAACTATCTTTATGAACATTTTTGTAGCCGGACTCCCATATGATCTTGATGATGCTGAATTGATGGAGATCTTTGAAAAGTTCGGTGAGGTAAAATCCGCGAAGGTGGCAATGGACAAAGAAACAGGCAAAAGCCGTGGTTTCGGATTTGTTGACATGCCTGTGCGCGAAGAAGCCATGGATGCCATAGAAAACCTGAATGATATCAACTTGGGCAAGAAACCCTTGGTGGTAAAGGCGGCAGAAGAAAGACCTTCCGGTGGAGGAGGGGGTAGCCGTCCAGGTGGTGGAGGTTTCAACAGAAGACCATCCGGTGGTGGATATGGTGGTGGATACAATCGTTGATCCTTTTACAAATCATACAATCTTTAAGCCCTTCATTTGAAGGGCTATTTTTTTGAAGGTCAAGAAGATGTAGTAGCCTCAAAAATATCGCTCATTCCATTCTGCACTGCTTCTTGATTAATAAGTAAATTGAACAATGTGCTTGCTCCAGATGGAGGCTGAGATTTAAACTGAAAAGCAATGCCGTCAATGAACATATTTTTTACAACTTTAATTTCAGGCTTGCCTTCATGCTCTTTCAATAACTTGAAGCATTTTGTCATATCATTCTTATTTTCTAAGCACTCTTCTAAAATTGTCCTTGAATCAGCATCTTGAACTTCTTTGATATAAGATTCTGCTTTTTTTCGGAAAAGTGAAAACCCGGTTTTAAAGAAATCTTGCATAAAATTTAGCGCATGTGTATTCCCCATTGCACACAAACTAAAAATCCTCTCCGCAT
>RFVQ01000307.1 GCA_009922495.1 Chitinophagia bacterium | reverse complement strand
CATTGGGCAGATCATAATCAATCGTAAATCCTTCATTGCTTCCTGCAGAGCCGATGCCGCCGGTGATATACATGTTGCGGTACACCACATCTTCCCAGACCCTTCTCATGGCTTTGAGGTAATCCTGGTCGCCGGTATGGGCTGCTACATCTGCGGCACCAGTATACAAATACATGGCACGAACGGCATGTCCGGTTATCTCGGATTGATCTTTCACAGGAACCAAGTCCTGTGTATATCCGGTATCCTTCCAATCGGTCCAAGTAAATCCCTTCGCCACCTTCTTGCCTCTTTCAGACAACAACCAGTCGGCCAGTTTCAGGTATTTTTCGTTTTGGGTAGACTTGTACAATTTCACCAAGGCCAGTTCGAGTTCTTGGTGACCGGTGACCCAGTGTTTTTTGCCGGGACCAAAATTATCATCGAAATGATCGGCCCAACGGATGGCCACATCCAAAAATTTTCTTTTGCCAGTTGCATCAAAATACGCCACAGCTGCCTCGATCATGTGTCCGCCCATATAATCTTCGTGCATGCTCATGTCGGTCCACCTGTTCTCCAATCCAGTTAGCGTGTAAAACGTATTCAGGTATCCATCAGTCTGTTGAGCAGCAGCGATCTTATCGATCCATTCATCTGCTTTTTTCTCCAGCTCTTTGTTACCCGTGGTTTTGATGGCATAGGCCATGGCCTCCAGTGCCTTGTATACATCAGAGTCGTCAAAATAGATCCCCTCGTGCTTTCCTCCTTTGCCACTGGCAACCTTTTCAAAATTTCTGATCCTACCGGTCTTCTCTTCGGTCTGGTAAATGCAGGCAGCCAATGTTTTGGTAGCCACTTTATCGATCTTGGGCTTCCAGAAGGCATCATTGATCAAGACCTTTGAAAAATTAACGGGTTCAATGATGACCTTGCTTTTGTCTTGCGCAAAAACAACATTTGTCAGCATGAGCAGAGACAGAATGGATCTTTTCATGTGTTGGTTAGGGTTTGATGAGAATCATTTTTCTTTTTTCGGTATCCCATGATTTATCCATATACCTCACTGGAACATTGACTGCCTTTGGATTGCGGATGACGGCGTTTTTCAATTTGCCATTTTCCCAATCGATGTCTACCTCTATTCCACCCCTTGCTTTGAGTCCTTTGACAGAACCGGTTGCCCATTCAGCAGGAATGGCTGGCAACAAGCGTATCTCACCATCATGGCTTTGCAGCAGCATTTCAGCAATGCCTGCAGCAGCACCAAAATTTCCATCGATCTGGAAGGGAGGATGGGCGTCAAATAGATTGGGATAGGTCCCGCCGCCTGCCATTTTTATTTCATTCTTGTCTGCAGGATAATAGGCCAGGATGGTTTTTATGGCATCATATGCCATGCCCGGATTTCGCAATCTTGCCCAGAGTCCTATTTTCCAGGCGATGGACCAACCCGTGCCATTGTTCGTCCTCAGCTCCAGAGATCTTTTCACAGCATTGGCCAGCGCTGGTGTTTTGTTGAGGGTGATGGAATTACCAGGATAGGCTGCAAACAAATGAGAAACATGTCGGTGACGCGGATCCTGGTCTTCCCAATCGAAATACCATTCCTGCAAATTGCCTTTCTTGCCAACCTGATAGGGATGCAGCTCCGCCAAGAAACTTGATACTTTCGATGCAAATGCTGCATCTTGCTTTAGGATTTTGTCAGCATCCAGGATTTGCTGGAACAATTCTCTGATCATGGCCAGATCAGCTGTTCCTCCATACAAAACTGAACCACGGTATCCTTTGTCGTTGATATAATTGTTCTCGGGCGAAGTAGCAGGAGAAGTGATCCACTTCCCATTC
>RFVQ01000306.1 GCA_009922495.1 Chitinophagia bacterium | reverse complement strand
GGAACCGGTATAATATTGATCATACCCTTTTTTGGTGGTACGCACCATGATGGGGCTACCATCAGGCCAGTATTGCTTTCCTTTTAACCATTGATCATTGCGGATATCTCCGGGATCATTGAAGTTTGCCAGGAATTCAGGCGTTGTCATCCGCGGTCCACTGGGCTTGTTGTTGATCAAACCATTTCCCGCGGTTTTGTTCATTACAGGATTGACATTGGTTCCTGCTGTTGAACCTGAATAGTTGTAACGAATGCCGAGGTTTCTGTTCAGGTCATAACGGGCATGGAACTGATATCCATTGGAGGTTGCCGGATCGTAGGGGATGGCAAAAATGATCTCCTTGAAAGCCGGACCATTCTGAGGATAGAACATCCTCAGGTAAGTGCTTCTGGGTTCAATGGCATAGAGACCACGACCAGCTGCGGCAATCACACTGTCACATGCGGTGATGGCATCGTTCCATTTTGCAGTTCCGGAATATACCTCTGCATTCAGGTAAAGCTTTGCCAAAAGAGTGAATCCTACGTAACGATTGGGCTTACCATACATGGTGGCACCGGCAGCCATGCTCAGATTGGGGATGGCTGATTTCAATTCCGATTCTATAAAGCTATATACATTAGCCCTTGGAGAATTGGTTTGCAACACCTTTGAGCCATAAGCTGTATCAATGGGCACATTGCCAAACATGTCCATGAACAGGAAGTAAGCCAGTGCGCGCATGGTCCTCATTTCAGCAACAGCCTGGTTCTTGGCAGCACCTTCCGGAGCTGTTCTAAGGATGTAGAGGATCTGGTTGCTGATACCGATCATGTTGGACAAATAACTCCAGTTTCCATTGAGCAAGGCATTGTCCTTGTCATAGGTATGGTAATGCAATTGCATGAAGCGTCCACCATCGAACCAGTTACCGCCATAGGCTGGCTGTACGGACTCATCGGTTGTATGACTTTGGACTTGCCAATAGCCTACGGAAAAATCCTGTCTGAACTGGGTGTAGATGGGTCCCATTACCGCATTGAACTGTGCCTGGGTTGTTGGAAAAACCTCAGGAGTCAAGGCCGATTTAACAGGCACATCCAGTTTGTGACAAGCACTCATCACAACAGCAACTGTTGTAACGGAGAGGATGATCTGAAATATCTTTTTCATATTAAATTGATTTATCATTTTTTTCATTTCTACTTTACTTAGAAGCTGGCTGTCAAACCGATGAGGAATACGCGGGTCTTGGGATAGAAGTTGTTGTTGTCAACACCCGGTGCCACACCACCCTGATTGATCTCTGGGTCGATACCGGTATACTTGGTGATCGTCAGCAGATTGTTGGCAGTGATATAGGTCTTCAGGCTCTTGATACCCTTGATCTTGATGGCATGATCGTATGACAAAGTCAGGTTATCCAATCTAACATAATCACCTCTTTCAACATAACGGGTAGAGAAGAAACTGTTACGCGGATCTGTTACTTTATCTGCAGCAGTCAACAAGCCTGACAGATTGCTAACAGAAGCATTGGGTGTATAAGAGAGATTCGCTCTTGTAGCATTGAAGATCTTGTTTCCAAATACGCCTCTGAAGAAGAAGTTGAAATTGAATCGCTTGTAAGTAAGCGTATTGTTCCAACCTGCCAGCAACCTGGGTTGGGCATCTCCAATGTAGAAGTAATCAGTACCATTCAAAGGAGAGGTGGTGATGGTGCCATCTTTCTTGCGGAACTGTGAAAGACCAGCAGTATTCTTTCCCTCATAGATGAAGGAGAAGAACTGTCCCAATGGCTTACCAACTTTCAGGATCTGCAAACTTGCACCGGTCTGTCCCTGTCCACG
>RFVQ01000305.1 GCA_009922495.1 Chitinophagia bacterium | reverse complement strand
ACTGCACCATTGCTGATATTCATCATTCTTAGGGTGAGCAACAATAAAAAAATCATGGGGGAGTATACCAATGGCTGGCTTTCCAATATCCTGGGGTTCACTGCCTTGATCATCATGCTGGCTGCAGCGATCCTCCTCCTCTTTGTCTGATCAATTCGATCCCATCCAAAGAGCACCGCCGATGCTGGCCCTGCTGGCTCCTGTAACCGATTGCAACACGGTTTCTTCCTCTCTCCACCTGAGCACACCCAAAACAGCCATGATCAATGCTTCCTTGTACAGTACCGTCTGAAGATCCGGCACTTCAACAGTGATGCCCAAAGGGGCAAGATGATTGGCAATTCGGGAAACCAGGTAACGATTGAGAGCTCCTCCACCGGTGATCATCATTTGTTGATTGCTTGGTTCAGGTTGGCGCAAAGCATAAATGGATTCAACTGATTTCGCCACTTGTATGGCGATGTGTTCAACATAAGTGGCCATGCGGTCTTCATCCAATACAGCAGTAGCCTTGATGAGCGGATACAGGATATCTGTTCCGAATTCATTGGCAAGGGATTTGGGAAAGGGTTGCTGATAGTACGCCATCGCATTCAATCGTTCCAATAATTTCTCCTGGATTCTTCCCTGGGATGCCAATGCTCCATCTCTGTCAAAAGCAAGGCCCTTATGCCCGGCGATCATGTTGAGAACCCTGTTGGCAGGGCAAACATCAAATGCATCGTAGCTGTTTTGACCATTGAAAGAGATATTGGCAATGCCGCCAATGTTCAGAAAGAAACTGTGGTCAGCAAAAAGCAACTTTTCCCCCATTGGAACGATCGGCGCTCCCTGCCCTCCCAACGCAACATCCAATGCCCTCAGATCACTTACTACCGGTAGTGAAGTTTTGGCGGCGATGGCGGCTCCATCTCCTATCTGAACGGTATGGGAACCGGGCACGTGAAAGACAGTATGGCCATGTGATGCGATCAGGCCAACCTTGAAGGCCAACTTTTTATCCTCCATGAACTGTTGGATCATTTGTCCGCACAAATGACCATAATCAGCATGGAGTTTAACAAATGCTGCAGCAGAAAGTGTTGGCGCATTGCATAACTTGCCGGACCATTCTTCATCATATGGTATACAGTCTGCTTCCAATATTGTATGGGTCCACTTTCCACCCTTTTCTTCCAATTCAACAAAAACAATGTCGAGTCCATCCAGCGAACTGCCGCTCATGAGGCCGATTACTCTATATAACATGGAATATGATTAGTTTTGTAACAGCCCCGAAATTACACAATGTATGGTCATAAATCTAAGCGAGCGCCATTCACTCCTCACCAATTGGATCAGTGAACTGAGAGACGTGGATGTTCAAGCAGACCGCATGAGGTTTCGCAAGAATATCGAGAGGATCGGAGAAGTCATTGCCTATGAGATCAGCAAAACACTTTCATGGGAAGAAAAGGAAACAACCACTCCGCTGGGTAAGGCACAATCAAAAATGCTCAGTCAACAACCTGTCTTGGCAACCATTCTGCGAGCGGGATCACCCTTGCACCAGGGAATGCTGAATTATTTTGACAAAGCCGACAATGCCTTCATTGCTGCCTACCGCAAACACCATCCCGATGGAAGCTTTGAAATCAGTCTTAACTATATGGCCTGTCCAAATTTGGCCAACAGAGTGGTGATCATCGCAGATCCCATGCTGGCAACCGGGGCATCACTGGTTAAAACAATCGGATTGCTGAAGAAGGAATGGCATTTTGCTGAATTGCACATAGCCTGTGTAATTGCCTCCAAAGAAGGAGTCGATCACTTGCAACAGGCTGTTCCGGAAGCAAAGATTTGGTGCGGCGATATTGATGA
>RFVQ01000304.1 GCA_009922495.1 Chitinophagia bacterium | reverse complement strand
GGTGATCGCTCAATAAAAATTAAAGAACAGAGATTATGAAATTGAACAACTATATCAACCAAAAGATGAAGGGCCTAGCGCTCTTCATCGGATTGGGATTGTCGTCTGTGGCTTCAGCGCAGATGAGTGGAAGTTATACCATCGATGCAACGGCAGCAGCAACGGCTACCAATTTTCAAACTTGGCTTGCATTCAACAACGCATGGAATGCAGCAAACATCACCGGCCCGGTAACGGTAACAGTGAAATCCAGTTTGAACATCGGAACTACCCCAGTGAGTTTGAACGCCAACGGAGGAAGTAGCTCAACCAATACATTGGTGATTGATGGTGGAAATACGCGGATGACCTATTCCGGAACCAACGCCGCTTTTCGATTGAATGGTGCAGACTATGTGACGGTAAAAAATATGGTCATTGAGAATACCAACATTTCAACACCGGGCGGAGTGACCATTACCAACCAATCGGACTACAACGAATTCAACGCGGTGGATGTATTCTTGAACGGTTACACGGGAACATCATCTTCTACGTTTTACTATGCCATCAGTGCCTCGTTGACAACGGCGAACTCCAACGGTTCTGCCGCCACAGGTACTACTGGTCAGCCGGGTTCGTTCAACAAAATCCGTTATTGCAAAATGTATACGCAGGCGGGTGGATCAGGTCCTTACACCGCAGTGGGCATCAATGGGAATACGGCGAACTACACCACAACAGCACAAAACAACACCATGGAAGGTTGTACCATCAGCAACTTTTATTATTATGCTGTGTTCATGCAATATCCCAACGGCTGTGAAGTATTGAACAACGATATCTCTCGTTCCAATACAACAACGGGTGGTAGTGCAACCATGTACGCGATTTATGCCAACTACCCTTACAGTAGTACCCGCGCCAATTCCATCAGCGGCAACAAAATTCACGATTTGCCATTTGTGGGCGCGACAACAACGACTACCAACTTGAGTACGTTTTATGGTGTGGCGGTGAACTATCCCACAGGGAATGCCACTTACCCGAGCGTGATCAATGGCAATTCTGTGAAGGATGTGGCATATTCAACGGGTTCACGTTATGTATACTACATCTACTATCCTGTATTGACGGATGTAACCAACAACGTGGTAGACAACGTGGATGGAAGTGCTACTTCTTCGGTGAGTTATGATTACTACATTTACTATCCCAATGATGTGAAAGTAAATGGCAATACGGGTACAAACAGCCAAACTGCGGGTTATTTGTATGGATTCTATTGCTATTATGGCTCTACTACACGATACGCTTTCAATGAGTTCTGCGATAACACGTACACCAACAACATTACTGTTAACTACATGTATTCGGCCTATGTCTACTATTACAATGGTACCAACAGCTGGAGAACCAACCGCAACTATATTGTGGGTAACCGCGTAACGGGATCAACGGGATACCATTACTTCTATTTGTATTACTATTACAATTACGAGGTGATAGGCAACGTCGTCGCTGGTAACTATGCCAACTCACAGTACATTTATGTGTATTCAGGATTGAGTGGTTCTTACACGGCAGAAATCCGCAACAATACCTTCCAAGCCAATACGACAGGGGTGCCCACGCCGGGTTCATCGTACATCTATTGCTACCTGTATTTGTACTATCATACTGTATACTTCACGGGTAACATCATTGATTTGAAGGGTGGGGGATCAAACTACTATCGCTATCTGTACATGTATTTGAGTTACGCCAACTTGGCGAACTTGAAGGAGTTTAACGACAATACCTATTCGTTGAACAACTTGTTTACCTATCCTTATTGGTACTACAATGGAACCAACTACACCGATTGGGCTGGCTTCAGCG
>RFVQ01000303.1 GCA_009922495.1 Chitinophagia bacterium | reverse complement strand
GGCAATACCACTGGCACCTGCTCTGCCCGTACGCCCAATGCGGTGGACATAAGTCTCAGGAACATTGGGCAGTTCGTAATTGATCACATGGGTAAGTTCATCAATGTCGATCCCGCGCGCTGCAATATCCGTTGCAACCAATACCCGGGTTGAACCGGATTTGAAGTTTCCAAGGGCTCTTTGACGGGCATTTTGGGATTTGTTGCCATGGATAGCCTCAGCAGTGATGCCGGCTCTTACCAGGTCTTTTACAATCTTATCGGAACCATGTTTGGTCCTGGCAAATACCAACACTCTTTCAATGGCCCTATCCTCCAAAAGATGGACCAGCAAATGCTTTTTATTGCCTTTTTCTACGTGATAAAGTGATTGTGTTATGGTCTGTGCCGTGGAGGATACTGGCGTAACCTCTACTTTTACGGGTTGGGTCAGGATACTGTTCGCAAGGGATGCGATCTCGGCGGGCATGGTTGCCGAAAAGAAAAGGGTTTGCCGCTTGGTGGGTAAGTGCTTGATGACCTTCTTGACGTCATGGATAAATCCCATGTCCAACATCCGGTCAGCTTCGTCCAAAACAAAGAATCGAATGGAATCGAGGTTGATGAAACCCTGTTGCATCAGGTCCAGCAACCTGCCGGGGGTAGCAATCAGGATGTCGGTCCCCCGCCTCAGGGATTCCGTCTGGGGATGCTGTGACACTCCGCCAAAGATGACCAAATGTTTGAGACCAAGGTACCTTCCGTAGGCTTCCATGCTTTCATGGATCTGAATAGCCAGTTCACGGGTGGGGGTCAGGATCAGTCCACTGATTCCTTTGCCTGTTCTGCCTTGCTGCTTGTCCTGAAACAGGTGTTGCAAGATGGGAATGGAGAATGCAGCTGTCTTACCGGTACCGGTTTGGGCACAGCCCAATAAGTCGCGTCCTTCCAAGGCTACCGGAATAGCTTGTTGCTGAATGGGTGTTGGCTGAGTATAGCCTTCCTTTGTGAGCGATCGCATGATCGGCTCAATGATTTTTAAGTCGTTGAATAACAAAACATTAAATTTAAAATGAAACCTCCCAACATGCTATCGGGAGTATATAACCTGCACTGAAAAACCTGGGAAACTTGAATGATGAAGAATAACAGGGCCTCTGAGGGCTATATGAATACTGCAAAGGTAGGTTAATCCGGGATAAAGAAAAAGCCCATGTTTCCATGGGCTTTAAAATGGGTGCCGATCATACATTAGCAAGAAATAGGTTATATCCGAATAAGACTGAAGTCCTTGGGATATTTTTCGTAAATTTCTGTAATATGAAGAAAATAGATAATTTAATGGGTTATTATTTAGGTATAAAAGCAGGTTATTCACCTATTCAATACCGTGTTATTTTAGGGGGATTGGTCGGTTACTTACCATTTAATAAATTGTTTGTCAGTATTTTATGAAATATTTTTCTTTTATATTCGTATCACTGTTTCTCGGTACCTTTTTACAGGCCCAAGATGAAATTGACAAGGTTTTGGCTAGCGCCAAGTCTCATTTTTTACAGGATCTGCTAAGCAGAAAGGGATTCATCTACACAATTTCAGGGCCCCCAAACGCATTTTTACATCCAACTGCTCCCATTGTATCAGAAAAGGAGCAGTTCCTGCTGAAAAATGGCAAAACACTAAAGATTGCCCTGGGGTCTAGTGGCAGGGTTTATGATTATTTTGGCGAAAACGACAGCAATTACCTGTTCAAGAGAATAGATGTGTCGCCCAATATCAATTATAATATTGGTGCCTACTATTTTCAGCACAATGGGTTTCTGTACTGTTTTGGAGGCTATGGCTTTTGGAAAAGCCATGGAACACTAAAGGTCTTTAATCCCAAAGATGGAGAATGGGATATCATTCCCC
>RFVQ01000302.1 GCA_009922495.1 Chitinophagia bacterium | reverse complement strand
CAAAAGCCTCCTGGATGACCAATGGACTCATCTCAGAAAATGTTGAACAGATGCACAACATATCATGCTGACAAAGCGTTGAGCTTACCTCTTCTTGTTTTAGCTTTCCACACCAGAATACATTTTTCATTTCACGTGTCCTGAATCTGATATTGGTTTCATATGCCAAATCATCAGTATTTCCGAAAATTGAAAGCTGTACCAAAGTAGGATCAATACCATCGATTGCTTCAATCAACAAATGAAGACCTTTGAATGGATTGATTCTTCCAAGAAAAACGAGGCGCAAGGGTTGGTTTGTGTCTTTAGGCTTTCTTGGCACAAAATTGGTTTTTAGGGGCAAAGCCTGTGGGATATAGCTTATTTTATCATTGTCCGCGCCATTCTTCAGCAATATGCTTCGATACCATTCTGCAAGGGCAACTACTCGGTCACAGGCAGAAACAAGGGCATTCAGATCTTGTTGTAATTTATCGATGATTGGGACCATACCCAAGGCAGTACCTATTGTATTATTCCATTTTGAGGCATCAATTGACAGTTGTTTCAATAAAACAGAAGAAGCGGTTAAAAGCGGAGCAGCAAATACATAGCCTCTTGTGTGCAAATAACATCGGGTGCATTTTTGTGAGTCGATCTTCCCATCACAAAGGTCTTTGCTTTTGTAATAAAGATTACCTGTTTTACAGGAATATGTGGCCAGGTGAAAAGTCATGATCACTTTGGCGCCATGTATTTTAGCAGCCCTAACATGTTGCACCGTAATACCATTGCTGCCGGCCAGTTCATGAAAATGAACAATATCAGGCTGTATTTTTTTTAAAAATGATATGAAACCTTTTAATCCATCCGGAGCACGAAAACCCAAGATAAGAGAGCGGTCTACCAAGGATGGCTCGGCATATTGATGCACCATGATTCCATCATACATATAATCTGCAGGAATTGTTTTCCCGTAATGGGGAATCAGCAATTGTACATCAATACCCATCTTCTGCAAGTGCTTGCTCAAAGACCAGGTATATATTTCTGTTCCCGCTGTTTGTTGCGGAAGAAAATGATTTAAAACTTGGATTACTTTCATGAAATTAAATGCCCAGAACTTTTTTCCATGGATACTGCCACATTTTATGACGAATTGGGCCAACAAAATGGCGAAGGGCAATTTTGTTGTAATCAAAAGCATGGAATAATTTGAAACTATCTGTTCCGTCGACAACAAAATGATCTGCTGGCATCACTTTATACTGTTCACGTTGTGCAAGTATATGAACGGCGGTCTGATCACTCCAGTAATGAAGTTCACCATGCTCTATTTTGTCCATTAGGTATTTGAATACAAAGTTCCAGTTAGACGGCTTATTTAAAACAAGAAAACCGAAATTTAAAGGATGTTCGTTGGGGGACAATTTAAATGAAGGATCGAAATAACCTTTTCCTTCATCAACGATATACCAATTCTCATTTGCAAACTGCGAAATATATTTTTTGAATTTTTGGTAAAAAAGAATGTCGGAATCAGCAAAAATGATAGTCCGGGAAAAGTCTGTTAACTGTCTCAACAGTTCAACTTTCAACAAAGTAGGAAATTGTTCAAAGCAGGTAAGTGGTAGAACAACCTCTTTTTTATCAATCTCACGCACCTGAACAGAGGGCATAGAGCAAAAGACTTTAAGTTCATGTTGATCATAAGTACCATCATTATAAATGACCCAGGTATTTGGCTTCCCCACATTTCTGAAAAAAGATGCAACAGAATACAGCTGATCGGCAAACTGCTTTGTGCCGGAAAAACTTACAACATTCAAATTGGTTTCGTGTTTTACCTCATTCAACCAATTTGGATTGAAGTTAGACAGAAAAAGCTGCTTGTTTCTTTTTGCAGTGGCT
>RFVQ01000301.1 GCA_009922495.1 Chitinophagia bacterium | reverse complement strand
TGCTGTCATCAGTACCATGAGTGCTCCTTTCTGTGGCGACTGCAACAGAATGCGCCTCACAGCCGATGGAAAAATGAAGAACTGTCTTTTTTCTCAAACAGAGACTGATCTGTTGACTGCCTTCAGAAACGGAGAAGATATTCTGCCCTTGATCCATCAGAGCATACGTGACAAGAAACAGGCACTGGGCGGACAATTCACGGTTGAATCATTGGAAAAGATTGAAGCTTCACAATTGGAAAACAGGAGCATGATCACGATCGGAGGATGACCAATTGATTATATCATGGGTAAACCTGTTTCATTTACATTTTTTTCCCTCTTTCTTTTTTCGTTCCATTTTCTATGGGCGCAACAGGAAAGCAAGGACTCCATCATTACCATGAAGGATGTGGTAGTACTGGCATCCAGAAAACCCGAAGCATTTTTGTCCTCCCCCATGAGTATTCAGAAAGCAGACAGATTGTTTTTTGCCAATTCTCCATCCTCTTCTTTTTTTGAATCACTGGCTGGATTGAGAGGCATGCAAACCATCACCCCCAGCATGGGTTTCAAAATTTTCAATACCAGGGGTTTCAACAACACGACCAATGTGAGGTTTGTGCAATTGGTGGATGGCCTGGATGTTCAATCTCCGCACATAGGCAGCCCCATAGGCAATGCATTGGGTCCCTCGGACCTGGACATCAAGAAAGTTGAACTGCTGCCCGGACTGGCAGCTACGCTCTATGGCATGAATGCCATCAATGGACTGGCAGATTTTACCACAAGGGATCCCTATGTTGACAAGGGTTTGTCCTTTCAACAGAAAACTGCTCTCACACATCTGGGAAGCGACAATGAAGGTTCTCATGTCTTTTCTGAAACATCGATTCGCTATGCCCATACAATAGGAAGCCGTTGGGCTGTCAAATTCAATCTCACCCATGTGCAGGGCTATGATTGGCTTGCAGACGACAGAAAGGATCTGAATCCGCTTGCCAATGCCAGTACTGGTTTGTTATCCATTTTCAACCCAGCTGCAGATCCCGTCAACGGCTATGGCAATGAATCATCCAACAGAAGAACATTGTCGTTGGGAGGGAAAAGTTATGTTGTAAGCAGGACAGGCTATTTCGAAAGGGATGTGGTGGACTACGGATTGAGAAATACCAAGGCAGATCTCATGTTGAAATGGAAAAGTCAGCGTGGTGCTTCGGTTTCCTACACAGCAAGGGTATCCCAAATGGACAATGTGTACCAGCGTGCCAATCGATTCAGGCTGCAAGATTATTTCATCCAGCAACATGCCCTTCAATTCAGTCAACATGGCTTCAAGGCCAATCTCTACCTGAATGCAGAGAATACAGGCAACTCCTATAATCTCAGGTCCATGGCCGAGAACATGGACAGGTCCTTCAAATCCGATAACAAATGGTTTGCCGATTATGCCGCTGCTTACAATGCTGCCAACAATGGAAGTTTGATGCCAGCCATCCTGCACCAGATGGCAAGGGTGCAGGCAGATCAGGGACGCTTTGTTCCAGGATCTTTGTCATTTGAAGAACAACGAATGAAATTGCAGCAGATCAACAACTGGGACAGCGGTGCTGCGCTCAAGGTTCAGGCAACTTTTATTCAGGCCGACCTGCAATGGAATCTGACCGAGAAACTATTGTCATCCTTACAACAATCATCATTTGCTTCTTCACTTTCATTGCAGCAGCATTCTTTATGTTGCAGAAAATAGTTATCAGATGAGATTTCTCCTCCACAAAAATGAATGTAACGAACTGCTCCAAACGTTTCGAATGAATAGAGTGTAACTAGAATAAATAAAAGTAGTTTGTGGATAACTTTCACATAACAAAAATAGTAAATGAAATTTACAATCAACGTTAATTTTTTGCAAATGTTTAAATTCGCATTTTGAAAAATTAAT
>RFVQ01000031.1 GCA_009922495.1 Chitinophagia bacterium | reverse complement strand
GATAGACTTTCTGTTACGACGGTAAATATTGGAGCAGAGGCTCCCCTCCAAATCGTATGCGGTGCGCCCAATGTGGCTGCTGGACAAAAAGTGATTGTTGCCCCCGTGGGTACAACAATATTCCCCACCCAAGGTGAGCCCATTACCATGAAAGCTGCCAAGATCAGGGGAGTGGAAAGCCAAGGAATGATCTGTGCAGATGACGAGATCGGCTTGGGTACTGATCACAGCGGTATCCGCATCCTCGATAGCGCTGTTTCCATTGGTATTCCCGCAGCAAGTCTGTTTGAACCTTATGATGACCATATCATCTCTATCGGACTGACTCCCAACAGAAGTGACGCGATGAGTCACCTGGGTGTGGCAAGGGATATCTGTACCTGGTTGAACCACCATGAAGGAAGTCAACTGAAACCCCTCCATAAAAAGAGCCATGCTTTCAATGCGACCGGCAAAAGCTGCCCCATTGAAGTGATCATTGAAAATACTGCTGATTGTCCCCGTTACACCGGCATGCTGATAGAAGGGGTAAGCGTAGACGCAGCACCCAAATGGATGCAACAAAGACTGAAGGCAATCGGACAAAGACCGATCAATAACATTGTAGACATCACCAATTATATCCTGCATGATACCGGTCAGCCGCTGCATGCCTTTGATGCCGATAAGATCAAGGGTAAAGCAGTGCGGATCAAAAACCTTCCTGCAAGCACCTTGTTCATGGGACTGGATGAAAAGGAAAGAAAACTGGATGCTGGCGACCTGATGATCTGCGATGCAGATAGTCAGCCGATGTGCATGGGCGGGGTTTTTGGTGGAGCCGACAGCGGTGTCACCGCATCCACCCAAAATATTTTCTTGGAAAGTGCCTGGTTCCATCCTGTCACGATCCGAAAAAGCTCCTTCCGCCATCAACTCAGAACAGATGCAGCCATGCATTTTGAAAAAAGTGTGGACATCGGCCAAACGCTGGAAGTGTTGAAAAAAGCGACGCAACTGATCTGCGAACATGCAGGAGGTTCAACCCATTATGATCCTGTTGACGCCTATCCTGTTCCCCAAACGAAACCCTTGGTTCGTTTGGAATATGCGTATGTTCAAAAAATGAGTGGCAAGGCTTATGCCAACCAAACCGTCAAAAAGATATTGGTAGACATGGGCTTTGAGCTGAAAGCGGATGCAGAAGATTACATCGTAGTGGAAGTACCCACCCATAAAACGGATGTCAGCATTCCTGCAGACCTGGTGGAAGAGATCATGAGAATCGATGGCTTCGACAATATTGAGATCCCCAGCAAGATCTCCATCTCCCCCTCCGTTTCTTCCGGCAACGAGGACTATCCGCTTCGTGAAAAACTTTCCGGAATTCTGACGGGGATTGGATTCAACGAAATGCTGAACAACTCGATCACCCATTCCGCCAACTACGATGAGGAAGAAATGAAAGTCGCAGTCAAGATGCTGAACAACCTGAGTTCAGAATTGGATACACTTAGACTGACCATGCTGGAAACTGGTTTGCAAACTGTCGCCAGAAATCTCAACCACCGCAATGACAACCTGCTCCTGTTTGAATTCGGCAAAACATATGCAAAATCCGGCATAGGCTACCATGAAGAAGATCACCTGGCCTTGTTCACTGCGGGTCTCTCCACCACCGGCAGTTGGAACAAAAAAGAAGAGGCGGCCGACCTATATTATATAAAGGGTGTCATTGAAACCCTGGCCAATCATTCCGGCATCCAAGGAATATCCTTCCATACAGGAGAACATGCCCGCTATGAATATATATTGGAAGGACATTGGCAGGGAAAACACCTGATCACCATCGGCAAGCCCAATGAACCCGTCCTGAAAAAATATGACATCCGGTCTGCCGTTTGGCATGCAGACATTCACTGGTCTTACTGGTTGGAAGCTGCAGGCAAAAGAAGCATTCGTTACCGGGAGATTTCCAAGTACCCCGCTGTCCAAAGGGATCTGTCTTTTGTGGCGGGCGTGGGGCTGACCTATGCGGCGATCCAAAAGGAATTGAACAATCTTTCCATACCGCAGCTGAAATCATTTGGACTTTTCGATATCTTCAAAAGTGAAAAGCTGGGCAAGGACAAACAATCCATGGCCATGAACTTTACTTTCCAAGACGAACAAAAGACCATGAAAGACGAAGAAATCGACGCCATGATGTCCAAGATCACCAAAGCACTGGAAAAAAATCTTCAAGCCGAGATCAGGAAATGAACAAGCTTCAGGAACATATCATCAGTATTGAAGGAAAACTGGGCCTCCTTTTGTCCAAACTCAAATCCCTGAAAAAAGAAAATGATCGGCTGAAAAGGGAACTGGAAGACAAGACAAGGGAATGGGAAGACCAAAAGAAAAAGACGGAACAATTGAGCCTCCAGCTTGAGCTTTCCTCGAACAACGACAATGAGACATTGCGTTCAAACAAGGCAGCCCTTGAAAAGAGGATCAATGATTACATCAAAGAAATCGATATATGTATCGCACTATTGGGTGACCGGGATTAGCCCTTCTGAAAAAAAGGAAGCCATCCGGAAGGCAACTGAATAAATTGCGAACAGATTCACATTATTTTTAAAAAATGGAAAATTTGATACCCATTTCTTTATTGATAGGCGACAGAACCTACCGCATCCGGGTTCAACAAAGCGAGGAGGAATCCATCAGAAAAATGGCAAAAAAGCTGAATGATCAGATTGCCGGATTCAAAAACCAATACGGCGGCAAGGACATGCAAGACTACCTGGCCATGGTATTGCTCTCCATTGTAACGGAAAAAGAAGACCGGGAGATTCATGCTGAATTACCCGATATCATTCCCTCCCTTGAGAAGCTGGAGGGCATGCTGGACAAGGCGCTGGAGGAGCAAGATCGCTGATTTTAACAAGGAAATCTCTCCATTTATCGCTACCTTCGTCACTCTTGCCCCGTATGAAATTATTTTTCGAAGGGATTGATTATGAAACAGTACAAAACAATTATTCATGGAATCGCAACTCATTATACCCATCATCACCGGGATTGTGGCCGCGTTGGCTGGACTCGGACTGGGTAAACTCATCTTCGCCAAAAACGCTCAGGCCAAGGTAGAAGAGGCACAAAAACAAGCAGAACAAATACTTTCCGACGCCCAATTCAAGGCGGAGAACCTGAAAAAGGAAAGATTGCTGGAGGCCAAAGAAAAATTCGTTCAACTCAAGGCAGATCACGACAGGGAAACCCTGGAAAAAAACCGCAAGATCAATGATGCGGAAAACAGGATCAAGCAGAAAGAACAATCCATCAACCAGAAGATGGAGAACCTGGACAAGCAGGTGAAGGAAAACGACACCATCAAGGAACACCTGAACCGTCAGATCGAGATCGTCAACCAGAAAAGGTCAGAACTGGAAAAACACCAGGAAGAACATATCCGGAAACTGGAGAAAATCGCAGGACTGAGTGCAGAAGATGCCAAGGCCCAACTGATCGAAAGCCTGAAACAAGAAGCGCAAACCCGTGCTCTTTCCCTTCAACAGGAAATCATCGAAGAAGCCAGACAGAAGGCCAACAAAGAAGCCCGCAAACTCATCATCCAAAGCATACAGCGTACGGCTGCGGAACAAACCATTGAAAATACCGTTACTGTTTTCCAGCTGGAAAGTGATGAAATCAAGGGTCAGATTATCGGACGTGAAGGCCGCAACATCCGTGCGATTGAAGCTGCTACCGGTGTAGACCTGGTAGTGGATGATACCCCGGAAGCCATTGTTCTTTCTTCCTTCGATCCCCTGCGCAGGGAGATCGCCAGACTTGCCCTGCAGCGGTTGGTGAGCGACGGAAGGATCCACCCCGCCCGCATTGAAGAGGTAGTGGAAAAAACCAGGAAGCAACTCGAAGAGCAGGTAATGGAGATCGGTGAAAGAACCATCATTGAACTGGGCATCCACGGACTCCACAAGGAGCTGGTCAGGGTCGTTGGTAAAATGAGGTTCCGTTCGTCTTACGGACAAAACCTGCTCATGCACAGCCGTGAAGTGGCCAACCTCTGCGGTATCATGGCGGCAGAATTGGGCATGAATCCCAAACTGGCCAAACGCGCAGGTCTGCTCCACGATATTGGAAAAGTACCGGACGAAGAAACAGAATTGAGCCATGCGCTCTTGGGCGGCAAACTGGCAGAAAAATATGGTGAGAACCCCGCAGTTGTCAATGCCATTGCGGCCCACCACGATGAATGCGAAATGCAATACGTGATCTCCCCCATCATCCAGGCCTGTGACGCCATCAGCGGTGCAAGACCCGGAGCCAGAAGAGAGATCATGCAACAATACATCCAGCGTATCAAGGACCTCGAAAACCTCGCCATGACCTACAACGGTGTGGAGAAGGCTTATGCCATTCAGGCGGGCAGGGAATTGAGGGTAATTGTTGAAGCAGACAAGGTTACCGATGGAGACAGCGAAAAGCTCAGCTTTGAGATGGCCCAGAAGATCCAAACGGAGATGACCTATCCCGGACAGATCAAGGTAACCGTGATCAGGGAAAAGCGTACCGTAAATGTGGCCCGCTAACCCAAAAAGAGTGAACTAATTTTGTAAAACCGGCAAAATCCCCTACTTTTGCCGTCCAAATTTTTGGTTATGAATCAAGCCATCGCATTCGTACATGAGCAACTGACGCAAGTGAACAATTTCCCCAACTTCAAGGCGGGTGACAATATCACTGTGAACTATAAGATCATCGAAGGTAACAAGGAGAGGATCCAGAGCTTCAAGGGAGACGTGATCAAGCGTCAGGGCCAGGGAGCAACCGCTACTTTCACTGTAAGAAAGATTTCTGATGGTGTAGGTGTTGAGCGTACCTTCCCTGTATCTTCCCCTAATATTGAGTCCATCACCCTGAACAAGACCGGTAAGGTTCGCAGGGCCAAGCTTTACTTCCTCAGATCAAGGAGCGGTAAAAGCGCAAGGATCAAAGAAAAAAGGGTCAAATAAATCATCCCTGAAAAATTTTGTTAATCCCGCCCTGTGCGGGATTTTTTATTGACACACCCCTCCCATTTCAATAAAAAAAACAGTAGATTTGTCTTCCATCAAAAAACATTTTATGTTATCCAATAGTGCATTCTTGCTGGCCATGCCAGGTGGTTCTGAGTGGATCTTCATCATACTTGCTGTATTGATCCTTTTCGGCGGCCGCAAAATACCCGAGTTCATGAAGGGACTTGGAAAAGGTATCAGAGAGTTCAATGATGCCAAATCCAACGTAAAAAAAGAAATTGAAGAAGGCATGGCTGAAAAAGACAAGCAGCAAGCCAGCTGATTTCTATTTACACCGTTTGTACATACATGCATCCATATCGGATCTCCGAAGGAGATTGTCGTGCGGAGAACTGACCTGCACGGAAGTTGTAAGCTCCTACCTGCAAAAAATTCACGATCAAGTACACCTCAATGCATTTGTTGAGGTTTACGAAAAAGAAGCACTCGAAAAAGCCAAGGAACTGGATGCCAGGATCCACCAAAAGGAATCCTGGGGAAAGCTGTTTGGCGTGGTCATTGGGATCAAGGATGTGCTTTGCTACAAGGGTCACCATGTTGGTGCCGCTTCAGCCATTCTAAAAGGGTATACTGCCATTTACAATGCAAGCGCCATCCAGCGACTGCTGGATGAAGATGCCATCATCATCGGGAATTTGAATTGCGATGAATTTGCGATGGGCTCTTCCAATGAAAATTCCATTCATGGCAGGGTCTTGAATGCGGCAGATGAAAGCAGGGTCCCCGGTGGTTCCTCCGGTGGATCCGCAGTAGCCGTTCAGGCAAATCTTTGCATGATCAGTCTGGGTTCCGATACAGGAGGCTCTGTAAGACAACCGGCCGACTTCTGCGGCATCGTTGGCATGAAGCCGGGATACGGGAGAATATCCCGGTATGGCCTGCTGGCATATGCCTCTTCCTTTGATCAAATTGGTATTTTTTCTACCAATATCCCAGACCTGGCCCTGACACTGGAAGTGATCGCCGGTCCGGATGAATTCGACAGCACTGCTTCCTCGCATCCCGTGCCACAATACACTGCCACGCTGGAATCATCGAAAAAATTCAGGATCGCTTATTTTCCGCAATGCCTGGAACATCCTTCACTCGATCCGGAAATAAAAACCGCCATCGAGGGATTTATGGAAAAAATGAAGGGGCTCGGCCATTCGTTCCATGCAGTTGATTTCAACCTTTTGGATCATATCGTTCCTACCTATTATGTGCTGACAACAGCAGAAGCCTCCTCCAATCTTTCCCGATACGATGGAGTAAAATACGGTTACAGAACAACAGAAAAAATCAGTGACCTGAACAGCCTCTACCGGAAGACCCGGTCAGCCGGTTTTGGCAAAGAAGTAAAAAAAAGGATCATGCTTGGCACTTTTGTTTTGAGTACGGGCTACTATGATGCCTATTATGCCAAAGCTCAGCAGGTACGGCGATTGATCGCAGAAAGCACCCAACAAGTATTCAAAGACCATGACCTGATCCTGATGCCCACAACCCCCACTCCCGCCTTTAGGTTTGGAGAGAAAAGCCATGATGCCATTGAAATGTTCCTGGGCGACCTATACACGGTTTATGCCAACCTTGCAGGCATCGCAGGCATCTCCCTTCCCCTGTTCAAACATTCCAATGGGATGCCATTCGGCTTGCAGATCCTGTCTGACAGGTTGCAGGAAACTCAATTGCTTCAGTTCTCCCAACAGGTAATGAAGTCCTGAACATGCGCATGAAATTTATCATCAGTCTTCTATTGCTAACTGTCGCCTTCACGAAACAGGTGAAAGCGATTGCACCAGCTGATTTGGATACCAACCGACTCGCCACCATTCAATGGGATGAGCTGAATCCCAGGGCCATTGGTTTTGTGAAAGACTACCTGGAGGTTCACGAGGAGAGACTGATGAAAATGAAAGATTGGGGACAACCCTATTTTCTGATCATTGAAAATATTCTAAAAAGGTATCGACTGCCGGCAACCCTGAAATACCTCGCCGTCATTGAATCCGACCTGAACACCAATGCACTTTCAACTGCAGGAGCAGTTGGGCCATGGCAATTGATGCCTGGAACTGCCAGAGACCTGGGTCTTGTTGTCAATGAGAGCAGAGATGATAGAACAGACCTGAACAAAAGCACCCATGCGGCTGCAAAATACCTGATGGAGCTGCATAAAAATCTGGGCGATTGGCTGCTGGTGGTAGCGGCCTATAACGGAGGTCCCGCTCGGGTTGAAAACATCATCACCAAAAAGAAATCAAAGGATTTCTGGAACATCCAAAACAACCTTCCAACTGAATCCAGGAATCATGTCAAGAAATTCATCGCCACACACTATATTTTTGAAAGAAATGGGAGTGAGACAACCGGACTTAAACGATCTCAACCAGCCACCTTGTCACCGGAAGAATTGGCCATCAGCGATACAATCTCCATAACAGGAAAATACATTGACCTTGTAATTGCCAATTACCTGACCATGGACATTGTCCAATTCAATACATGGAATCCCGGGTTCAATGAAAAAGTGGGACTGGAAAATTATGCATTGCGGTTGCCCAAGGACAAGATCGACCTATTCCAACGGAACAAATCCCTGATCATTCAGGAATCTTTGATCGCCATCATGAAAAATGGATACGCCCAACCCGATGGCTTTCCGTTGCCTGTAGCCTTACCAATGCCAGTTCCAAAAACGCCAAAGAAAAAATAAATTAGAAATCATCATCGTCATCAAAGCCTCCGCCATCATCGAAATAGCCAAGGTCTTTGAAGTCGTCATCCACGGAAAAATCATCATCGTCAGATGATTTTTTGGTGCCCGTTGATTTTTTCCCCTTTGATTTGGGGATATCAAATTCATCGAAGTCAGGATCCCAGTTCTCATCGTCTTCCACCTTCTCCCAATCGTCGTCAACATCCACATCATCGTCTTCCTCATCAGATGACCTGGAAGAGCGTTTAGAAGGGGCTTCATCATCCAGCTCCTCATCGTCCTCGACGGGCTTGGATTTGGATGCAGCTTTCTTGGGCTTGGCATCAGATGCTTCTGATGCTGGTTTTGTGGTTGTCTTTTTTTCCTTCACTGACTTTGCCATACCTGCAAAAGTTTTACACTGTAAAATTTCTGAGAGTTTTTTATTTGACCAAATATTTCGAAATGTTTTTTCCGATCACTGCAAGTCTCATGCCTTGATGATTTGATCCCTGCCCGGTCCATTGGAAATATAACTGACTTTCACCCCAAGATAATTGTTGATGAATTCAATATATTGTTTCATGGTTGCTGGCAAATCTTTGTGATCAGTGATCTTCGTGATATCTGTCATCCATCCTTCAAAAGACTGGTATTGTGGCTCAATAGGAACCTTGCAAATCTGGTAAGGCACCTGCTTGGCTTCCTTGCCATCGATCTTATAAGAAGTACACACGGAAAGATTTTCAAAGGCGTCCAGCACGTCTGATTTGGTCATGACCAACTGCGTAACACCATTGACCATGCAGGCAAAATCCAATGCGACCAAATCAATCCATCCGCAACGGCGTGGTCTTCCTGTAGTGGCGCCAAATTCGTTTCCTGTTTTCCTCAGTCTCTCTCCAGTTTCATCATGCAACTCAGTGGGGAAGGGTCCGCTTCCTACCCTGGTGCAATAGGCCTTGGTTACACCAATCACCTCTTTGATCTTCTGAGGAGCAATGCCCAAACCTGTGCACACGCCTGCAGAAATGGTACTGGAAGAAGTAACAAACGGGAATGTTCCGAAGTCAACATCGAGCATGCTTCCCTGGGCACCTTCCGCCAAAACCTTTTTGCCTTCCCTTATTTTTTCATTCACGAAATATTCCCCATTGACAATCTTGAGGGTACGCATGAATTCAATGGCTTCAAAAAACTCTTCTTCCCATGCACTGATATCCTCATTGAAACCAAATGAATCCAGCATGCGCTGGTGTTTCAACCTAAGCTTGATATACTGTGTTGTAAAATTTTTATCCAACAGGTCGCCTACTCTCAAACCATTTCTTCCTGTCTTATCCATGTATGCTGGACCAATTCCTTTGAGTGTAGAACCAATCTTGTCATTTCCCTTTGAGATCTCAGAGGCTTTGTCCAAGGCCCTATGGGTAGGCAGGATCAAATGCGTCCTTTCAGCAATAAAAAGGTTCTTTCTTCCATCCACCCCAAATGCAGATACTTTATCATATTCTTTTTTGAGGGTCACTGCGTCCAGTACGACACCATTGCCGATCAGGTTGATGGTGTTCTCATGAAAAATCCCTGAAGGTATTTGGTGCAGCACGATCTTTTCGCCATTCACATACAAAGTATGTCCGGCATTGGGACCACCCTGGAACCTGGCGATGATGTCATATTGCGGTGCGAAATAATCAACAATCTTTCCTTTTCCTTCATCACCCCATTGGAGGCCTAAGAGAACGTCAACCATAATATTGCTTAGTGGTAAGTTGCAAAAATAAACGAATGCAGCATAAGGCTGAAAAATAAATCTTATGCATCCAGGTCGTATCGCTGAACCGACTGAATGCCGGGCAATTCTCTCAATTTCTGGAACAACAAATCCAATTCTTCCTTGTCGTGCACAAAGATTTTGATATTCCCCTCGAAGATCCCTTCTTTGGCTTCCACTGTGATCGCACTGATGTTGATCCGCAATTCACCTGAAATAAGGTTGGTGATCTTGTGAATAACCCCCACATCGTCCAGTCCGGTGAGTTTAAGACCCGTAAGAAAGGAAATCTCCTTGTTCTTGGCCCATTTTGTTTTCACCACACGATGGCCATGGCTGGAAAGCAATTTAGTGGCATTGGGACAATTCGTGCGATGGATGGTCAATCCTTTTCCGGTTGTAACAAAACCAAATACGTCATCCCCAGGAATAGGCTTGCAGCAATTTGCCAGGGAATAAGCGATCTTATCGCTGCTTTCCCCAAAGATGATGAGTTCCGTATCTTTTTTGATATCGGTCTTCTGGAGCAGGGCCTCTGCTTTTTCAACTTCTTCCTTTTTGACCCTGATCAGTTCGAGCTTATCGGCCCTTACCTCAAACTCCTTGAGCTCCTTCAAGTCCAGTTGCTTGATGGCGATTTTATAATAGAGATCAAGCGGAGAGGGCAATTTGTAGTAAGTGACCAACTCATCCAGGTTGTACTGAGAGAGCTTGGTACCCATTGACTGGAGCTTTTTCTCGAGGAGCTGCTTTCCCTCTTCCCCTACTTTTCTCTTCTCATCCTTTAGCACATCCTTGATCCTGTTTTTGGCTTTGGCAGTGACCGTCAACGGCAGCCAATCCTCCGTAGGCTTTTGTTTGTTTGAAGTAATGATCTCGATCTGATCGCCACTCCTCAGTTTGTGTCCGATCGGTACCAATTTGTGGTTGACCTTGGCTCCAATGCATTTGGATCCGATGGCGGAATGGATTGAAAATGCAAAATCCAATGCGGTGGATCCCACTGGCAACATTTTCACATCGCCTTTGGGCGTATAGACATAAATCTCTTCTGCCAGAAAGGAAGTTTTAAAGTCCTGCAAGAAATCAATGGAACTGATATCTTCTCCCCCCAATGCTTCCTTGATCTGTGAGAACCATTTGTCAAATCGGTCTTCCTCATCCCCCCCTTCCTTGTATTTCCAGTGTGCGGCCAATCCTTTTTCGGCGATCTCATTCATCCTGCGGGAACGGATCTGCACTTCCACCCATTTCCCCTGGGGACCCATAACGGTGGTATGCAAGGCCTCATAGCCATTGGATTTGGGATTGCTCAGCCAGTCGCGCAATCTTTCGGGAGCGGGACTGTACATGTCTGTCACAAAAGAATAGATCTTCCAGCAGGCTTCTTTTTCCAGTTCCTGAGGAGCATTGACGATGATGCGGATGGCGAACAGATCATAGACCTCTTCGAATTCCACATTCTTCTTTTTCATTTTGTTCCAGATGGAATGTATCGACTTGGGCCTGCCGTAGATTTCATATTCAAAGTCGCCCTTGTCGAGCTTCTCCTTTACCGGCTTGATGAATTCGTTGATGTAACGGGTTCTCTCGCGCTTGGTCTCGGAAAGTTTTTTGGCGATCGTCCGGTACATATCCGGCTCCAGGTATTTCATCGCCAGGTCCTCCATCTCGGTCTTCAACATGTAGAGACCCATCCTGTGTGCAAGCGGGGCATATACATATACCGTTTCGGATGAAACTTTTAGCTGCTTCTCACGCTTCATGCTGTCAAGCGTCCGCATGTTGTGCAGCCTGTCGGCCAATTTGATCAGGATCACCCGGGGATCATCGGTGAGGGTGAGCAGGATCTTCTTGAAGTTTTCAGCCTGCTGTGTGGTATTGTTGTCCACCACTGTAGCAATCTTGGTGAGACCATCAATGATGCGGGTGATCTCAGCCCCAAACTCCCTTTGGATATCTTCTAGCGTTGTATCTGTATCCTCCACCGTATCGTGCAACAGGGCACAGATGGTTGAACGCACACCCAAACCGATCTCTTCGACACAGATCATGGCCACGGCCAGGGGGTGGAAAATATAAGGCTCGCCGCTCTTTCTGCGCATGGTCTTGTGGGCTTCCACCGACATCTCAAAGGCTGTCCGCACCAGTTGTTTATCCCCTGTTTTCAGCTTGGGCTTTAATACCCTGAGCAGGGAACGGTATCTCCTGACGATCTCTTTGTTTTCCTGTTCTTCTGTGAGATCATATACAGGCTGGGGCAAATCTTTTTCCATCATCTCCATTGATTCAAATTTACTGAAAAAGGCAGTGATTTCCTTTATTATTCCCCCGAAACCGCTACCTTTGCTGCCCAATTTGAAAAGAGTCCATTCCCTTCAAGGAATTGCATTTGCGGGTGTGGTGAAATTGGTAGACACGCCAGACTTAGGATCTGGTGCCGCGAGGCTTGGGGGTTCGAGTCCCTCCACCCGCACTGGGCTCTTTTCCCAAAATTTATATTATGGCAACTATCAACAGGGAGACCATTGCTCCACTTCATGAGAAAATCAGTGTAACCGTTAGTCCTTCTGATTACAATCCGGGCTTTGAAAGCTCCCTGAAGAAATACGCTAAATCTGCCAACATTCCCGGATTCAGAAAAGGAATGGTTCCAGCGGGTGTGGTGAAAAAAATGTACGGTGCATCCGTCTTCACAGAAGAAGTGTTGCGCAGCATTGAAAACGAATTGATGCAGTACCTGCAGAAAGAGAATATCTCCTACCTCGGACAACCCCTGCCGGAAGACAGCAATGACCCTGCAGGATTCAACATGAATGAGCCCAAGGATTATACTTTCACTTTTGAAATTGGTCTCCGCCCTGCTTTCAGCATCCCTGACCTGGCAACAGCCAAAACAACCCTTCATCTTGTAGAAACCACCCATGAAATGGTGGAAGAGGAGATCGACAGGATCAGCCGCCGTTTGGGTAAGATGACAGAACCAGAAGCCGTAAGCAATGAAGAAGATGTTTTGAACGTATCCTTCCAGCCGGTGGATGCAGCCGGTAACGCAATCGAAGGTTCAGAGAAAAAAGACAATTCCCTCCTGCTCAAATATTTTAGTGCCAATACCCAGCAGCAACTGATGGGCAAAAAGAAAGATGAATCTATTGTTATCCAGCTTTCAACTGCTTTCGAAGAAAAAGAACGTGAGTGGATCGCTGGTGACCTCGGACTTGACAAAGAAAATGCCGATGACTTGGCAAAGTCTTACATGCTGACCATCACCAAGATCGCATTTGTTGAAAAGAGAGCATTGAACGAAGAATTCTTCAAGGAAGCACTTCCTGGAAAAGAGATCACCACAGAAGAGGCCTTCCGCAGCGAAATAAAAACACAGATCGAGGCATATTGGAAACATCAGGCACAACACCTGTTGGAGCATGAACTCTTCCACCTGCTTTCTGAAGATACCCCAATGGACTTCCCCGAAGCTTTCCTGAAAAAATGGTTGCTCAAGGGTGGAGAAAAGGAGCAGACAGAAGAAGCCGTTGAAAAAGATTTCCCTGCCTTCCTCAACCAATTAAGATGGACACTGGTCAGCAATGAAATTGGAACACAGCATGCCATTCAAGTGAACCGTGAAGAAATCATGGACAACATGCGCCAGCAACTGATGGGCTATTTCGGATCCATGAACATGGGAGGCAATTACGACTGGTTGGACAGCTATGTAGAGCGCATGATGAGCGATAAGCAACAAGTGGAGAGCTCCTATCAGCGTGTATTCAGCTCCAAAGTATTGGCATGGGCAGGATCACAGGCGAAGCCAGTTGAAAAGAAGGTCACGGCCGCTGAATTTGCAGAATTGCAAGGAAAACACAGTCATTGATTTTCAGGTATTGACATTTTGTCTGCTTTTCCACTGGGCATACTATTTGGTCAGTATTTGTATTAATTTGCCACAACAAAGCAGCAGACCATGAACCTTGGAAAGGAATTTGAAAAATTTGCAGTAAAAGACAGAGGCATTTCCAGCAATACCTTGCATGGATACACCCATCACATGGTGACCAACCTCACTCCGAATATCATTGAGGAAAGACCCATGAACATTGCCGTCATGGATGTGTACAGCAGGCTGATGATGGACCGCATCATTTTCCTGGGCTACCCCATCACCGATGAAGTTGCCAATATCATCACAGCACAGTTGCTGTTCCTCGACAGTACTGACAGAACCCGTGACATACAGATGTACATCAACAGCCCGGGTGGTTCCGTCTACTCAGGCCTCGGTGTATATGATACCATGCAGTATGTAACGCCGGACGTATCCACGATTTGTATTGGTGTAGCAGCCAGTATGGCAGCCGTGCTGATGTGTGCCGGAACTGCCGGTAAGCGTACCGCCCTTAAGCATTCCCGCATCATGATGCACCAGCCTTCTGCAGGAGCAGGGGGTCAAGCCAGTGATATAGAGATCACCGTATCACAGGTAAAAAAGCTGAAACAGGAACTCTATGAAGTAGTGTCCCAGCACAGCGGACAGGATGTTGCCAAGATAGCACAGGATTTTGACCGTGATTTCTGGATGACAGCCCAGGAGGCCAAAGAATATGGATTGGTAGACGAGGTGCTCCTGCTGAATCCCAAAAAGAAGAAAGCCTAAAACGAAAAGTATGAAAACGCAAAATATTCGCCCCTTCATCATGGACGAAGAGCAAGAGCCTGCTGAAAAGGATAACATGATGGAAAACATGGTTTCAAGCGCGCGATTCGACAAGAAATTCATCGAACAACGCAAGGTATTCCTTTGGGGTGTGGTAGACGACCGCTCTGCGAAGGACATCACAGCGCGCCTCATGTTCCTGGATGCCGTGGACCCTGGCAAGGAAATCAAATTCTATATCAACAGTCCCGGTGGTGTGGTCACCAGTGGCATGGTCATCTATGATACCATGCAGATGATCAAATCCCCTGTATCTACTATCTGCATGGGCATGGCCGCTTCCATGGGATCCATCCTTTTGAGCGGTGGTGAGAAAGGAAAGCGATTCATTTTCCCTCATGGAGAAGTGATGATCCACCAGCCTTCAGGCGGAGGACAAGGCACGTCAGCAGATCTGGAGATCATGGCTGAACAAATCAAAAAGATCAAGGAACTGGGAGCCAGGATTCTGGCTGATAATTGCGGACAAACATTTGAAAAAGTGATGAAAGACTTTGACCGTGATTACTGGATGGGTGCTGAAGAGTCCGTCAAATACGGCATTGTAGACGGCATCCTATCTTCTCTTTAACCAAACCTGAAACCATGGCCAAATCAACTTTGCATTGCTCCTTCTGCGGAAGACAAAGGGATGAAGTGAAAATTCTCATTGCCGGTCAGGAAGGACATATCTGTGAAGCATGTGTTGACCATGCCAAAGAGATTGTTCAGCAAGAAGTTGCTGCCAAACAAGAAGGCCCATCAGGCTATAAACTCACGGTAAGAAAACCCAAAGAGTTGAAAGCCCATCTGGATGAATACGTGATCGGACAGGATGAAGCAAAAAAGATCTTATCCGTTGGTGTTTACAACCACTACAAGCGGTTGAACCAGGGCAAGAACCAGAAGGGAAAAGCAAAAGCAAATGAAGCTGCAGAACAAATTGAAATAGAAAAGAGCAATGTTATCATGGTGGGAGAAACCGGCACGGGCAAAACCCTCCTGGCCAAAACCATTGCCAAACTGCTGAACGTACCCTTTGCCATCGTTGATGCCACCGTATTCACAGAAGCAGGTTATGTTGGCGAAGATGTGGAAAGCATCTTGACACGCCTGCTGCAAGTCTGCAACTACGATGTGGATGCAGCAGAATGTGGCATTGTCTACATAGATGAAATCGATAAGATCGCGAGAAAAAGCGACAACCCTTCCATCACCAGAGATGTAAGTGGTGAAGGTGTGCAACAGGGATTGCTGAAATTGCTGGAAGGCACAGAAGTACTGGTGCCCCCGCAAGGAGGAAGAAAACATCCTGATCAAAAATTAATCAAGATCAATACCCAGAACATCCTCTTCATTTGCGGTGGTGCATTTGATGGGGTGGACAAGATCATTGCAAGAAGGGTGAATACCAATGCCATTGGATTCAATGTAAACAAGGACCTGCAGGACGCCATGAAAAACAACCTGCTGAAATTTGTCAATGCACAGGACCTGAAAACATTCGGACTGATCCCGGAGCTGTTGGGACGATTGCCGGTAGTAACTTACCTGGATCCATTGAACCCCTCCACCCTGCGCTCCATTCTCAGTGAGCCCAAAAATGCCCTGATCAAGCAATATGCAAAACTGTTTGAACTGGAAGGCATCACCCTCGAGATCGAAGATGCAGTGCTGGATTTCATGGTTGAAAAAGCCATGGAGTACAAATTGGGCGCACGTGGACTCCGTTCCATTTGTGAAAGCATCCTGACAGATGCCATGTTCGAACTGCCTTCATCAGATCTGAAATCTTTCCAGCTGACACTGGAATACGCCAAGGAGAAATTCGATCATGCCCGCATGAACATCCTCAAAGTGGCCTAGCCATGAAAGAACTGATCGACCAGCTTAGAAAAGAATTGGACTTGTCGGAAAATCAGGCACTCAAGGCGATTCAGATCATCAAAGAATTTGCCAAGAAAAAACTTCCTGTATTCAGTGGTGCCATCGATAAACTCTTTGACAAATACGCACCCCAACAGGAAGAGGATTTCATGGATTAATCA
>RFVQ01000004.1 GCA_009922495.1 Chitinophagia bacterium | reverse complement strand
TACCTATGAGATGGAGATGGAGTACGGGAAATATGCAAAATGGGGATTGCCCGACAAAGCAGTCATGATCTTCAATACCAAGGATTACAAATTGCCCAAGGGCATCACTTTTGAATACGATGCCGGTATAGCGCAGAAGCCAAAGGATCCAAAACAATTGAGCAAGAAGGGGAGAATTGAGATCGTCTATTCCTCTTATGAAATCAACAAGCCTATCGGCAAATCATCTCTCTGATTGGGCAGGTATCGGTGAAGATTATTCTTCGATCTTCTCATCAACCGCATTGGCTACCACTTGTGCAGAAATCTTCCTGAGAGGATTTCTTCTCATTTCTGCAATACCGGATCGGGTGTTGTATATTTCGATGGCTGCAAAGATGGCTGCGCGGAAAGACGATTCATCCGCCAGGTTTTTACCGGCAATATCAAATGCTGTTCCATGATCCGGGGAAGTCCGGATGCCAGCAATACCGGCAGTAAAATTGGTGCCCTCTCCCAGCGCAAGTGATTTGAAGGGAATGAGTCCCTGGTCGTGGTACATGGCCAGCACTGCATCAAATTTTTCATGGTTGCCACGGGCAAAAAAAGCATCTGCACTATAAGGGCCCATCACCACAGCATCATTCTTTTTTGACTCGGTAACGGCAGGTCTGATGATGTCTTTTTCTTCCCTTCCCACCAGGCCTTCATCGCCGGCATGCGGGTTGAGCCCGAGTACTGCAATGCGCGGTCTTGTCAAACCAAAATCTTTTTTCAGGCTGGACTTCAGCAGGTTGATCTTTTTGATGATCTGCTCCTTGCTGATGTTTTTGGCAACCTCTCCAATGGCCACATGTTCTGTCAGCAGGGCCACCTTCATGTTTTCCGCTACCATCAGCATCAGTACTTCATCCGCTTTGAAAGCATCTTTCAAATAGGGGGTATGTCCGGTGAAATTGAATTCACTGCTTTGCATGGTGAACTTGTTCAGGGGAGCTGTCACGAGCGCATCGATGGATTGCTCTTTCAATGCTTTTACCGCAGCCTGCAGGGATTTAACTCCGTATTGTCCTCCCGTCTCGTTCATTTGTCCGGGTTGAATATCCACGTCCTCTTCCCAAACCGTGAAGATGTTCAGCTGTTTGGGATTGATTTTTGACAAGTCCTTTGTGCTGTTGTAGTTGATATTGGCTTCCGGCATCAGTTTGCGGTAAAAATTCAGCACTTTGTTGTTTCCAAACACAACGGGCGTACAAAATTCGGTGATCCTGCTGTCGCTGAATGTTTTGATGATCAGCTCTATCCCGATCCCATTCAGGTCTCCGACAGAAATACCAATAACAGGTCTTTTTTGTACACTCATTGTTTCCACTTGAATTGAAGGCCAAAGGTACGCCGAAAACGGGGATCTTTCCCGTAATTTTGACCGCAATGTATACCCTCAAAAAATCACTCGGACAACATTTCCTGAAGGATGCATCGGTTTGTTTGCAGATCATGGATGCGCTCAAGGCCTGCAGTTTTCAGGATCTCCTGGAAGTAGGTCCGGGTGGGGGTGCGCTCACCCAATACCTGATCGAACTGCCCGGTATCCGTTTCAAAGCAGTGGAGATCGATGAAGAAAAGATTGAGTTTCTCAAAAAGACATGGCCTGCGTTGAATGATAAGATCATCGAAGGCAGCATCCTGGATATCGATCTTCCTTTTGAGGGTCCCTTCACCATGATCGGTAACTTTCCTTACAACATTTCCTCTCAAATTGTTTTCAAAGTGATCGAGTGGAGAGAGCAGGTACAATGCATGGTGGGCATGTTTCAGAAGGAAGTGGCGGAAAGAATCTGTGCCCAATCCGGCAGCAAGGATTATGGCATCCTCAGTGTGCTTAGCCAAGCCTATTTTACCACAGAATATTTGTTTGATGTAGATGAGCATTGTTTCAATCCACCTCCCAAAGTGAAAAGCGGGGTTATTCGTTTGCGCTTCCAAGGCAATCCCTATGGCATTGAGAACCATAAAAAATTCTTGATGCTGGTGAAGGCGGCATTCGGACAAAGAAGGAAACAGCTTCGCAATCCCCTGAAACCTTATTTTGATCCTGCTGTATTGCAAGATCCGATCTTCACCAAGAGAGCAGAACAATTATCAGTGGCCGATTTTGTTGACATCCTAAATCGCATGCGATGAATGGAAAGGTCTTGATTACGGCTTATGTTCATCCCAGTCTTGCTCCAGCGCTGAGAGCAATGCAATATGAAGTAGTGGTAAACGAAAAAATCAACCGCGATGAATTGCTGGCCACGATTGGTGATTATACCGGTATCATCATCACCACTCGATTGATCATTGACAAAGCCGTTTTTGATGAGGCGAAACAATTGAAATGGCTCGGCCGATTGGGCAGTGGGATGGAGATCGTTGATACTGCATGTGCAAGCCAAAAAAACATCCAATGTTTCAGCAGTCCCGAAGGCAACTGTGATGCAGTAGCTGAATGGTGTCTGGGCACCTTGATCAGCCTGAGGAGAAATATTTTGACAGCATCAGAAGAAGTGAAACAGGCGGCATGGATCAGGGAAGCCAATCGGGGAATGGAGCTGAGAGGAAAAACAGTCGGCATCATTGGTTTTGGCAATACCGGCCAGGCATTTGCTGCTTTGTTGGCACCATTTGGCGCAACGGTACTGGCACATGATAAGTACAAGCAAGGTTTTGGATCCAATCATGTAGTTGAATCCACCTTAGATGCGATCCTTGCGCAGGCAGATGTAGTGAGCTTTCACCTTCCCCTCGGAAATGAAACCCAGCATTACGCCAATGATGTTTTTTTCAGCAAGCTTCAGCGCAAGCCTTATCTCCTTAATAGCAGCAGGGGCTCTGTTGTGGATACAGCAGCTTTGCAAAGAGCATTGGATGCTGGATGGATTGCCGGAGCAGGACTTGATGTCCTTGAAAATGAACAACTTGCAACTTATACGGTACATGAAAAGCAGCAGTTGCAAGACCTGACCCGAAGAGCCAATGTGATCATCACTCCCCATATTGCCGGCTACAGTCATGAAGCCCTGTTCAAGATGGCTGACATCATTGTACAAAAGCTGAAAGCAGCCGGATACTGATTTTCTAAAAAAACCTACCTTTGCCACACAGCAACGCTTCAGATCTTTCTGGGGCGTTGCTATTTTTTTCAAAACTGACCAAAGAAAAATAGACCTATGAGCGTAATGTATGTTACCAAGGAGACACTGGAACAAATGAAAGCGGAGCTTCATCACATGAAAACCGTAGAAAGGCCTGCCGCCTCCAAAGCCATTGCAGAAGCCAGGGAAAAAGGGGATCTCAAGGAAAATGCAGAATACGATGCCGCCAAAGAAGCACAGGGATTGTTGGAAGCCAAGATCAGTCGCATGGAGTCGGAGCTGGCAACCGCCAGGATCCTGGATGCTACCAACATCGATACCAGCAAGGTTTCCATCCTTACCAAAGTGACCATCACGAACAAGGCCACCAAAAAATCCATGACCTACCAGATCGTTTCTGAAAAAGAAGCTGATCTTAAATTGCAAAAGATATCCGTGACTTCTCCCATTGGTAAAGGTTTGTTGGGAAAAAAAGTGGGGGACGAAGCTGAAATTCAAGCACCCAACGGAAAGATCGTTTTCACCATCGACAACATCAGCATCTGATCATGGCCAGTATCTTCAGCAAGATCATCGCAGGTGAAATACCATCCTATAAAATCGCAGAGAATGAAATGTTCTATGCTTTTCTGGATGTTTTCCCATTGGTAGAAGGGCATACCTTGGTGGTTCCTAAAAAAGAGATGGATCGGTTTTTCGATCTTACACAGGAAGAGCTTTCTGCCATCCTGGGTTTTGCGCAGCCCATTGCAAAGGCAATTGAAAAGGCATTCCCTTGCCAACGTTGTGGTCTTTCTGTCGTTGGCCTCGAGGTTCCCCATGCACACCTGCACCTGGTCCCCATTCAATCTGCCGATGATCTCAATTTTACCAGACCCAAACTCAAGCCCACGTCGGATGAGTTAAAGGCAGCACAAAATAAAATCCTGCAACACCTTGTATAATATGGCAGTTTCAAAAAGCGTAGAGAGAAATATGGTGGGTACCCTTATCGGGATCCTGTTTGCTTTGGGACTATTTGATATCCTATATACTTTTGCGGGATTTCATGCGCAATACGGACTCCTGTATCCGGCAGCGCATGTATTGTTGAATGTATTGCTGTTTGTCTCCATTTCTTTTATCTGGTCTAAGGAGAAATGGGCTGTCTTTCTGTTTGCAGGAATCCTGGTTGGTCATTTTGCCTTGGATCTCTATGTAGGCGCCTTTCAATTGTGGAAGCTTTTGCTCCTGATCCCTGCGCTTCTTTTCTTTCGATGGACCCACTCTTGATGCCAGGCAAGCGATCGCTTATTTGACCCTGTCGGGATGGGCTTTCATGAACGCTTCCCAGCTTCCTTTCTTTTTGGGGGCAACAGATTTTTTGGAAATCTTTCCAATGGCAGCATCGGCCGTATGGCTGTTGAAGTGATGACAAATGGCCACAGCCAAGGCATCGGAGGCATCAAAGTATTTGGGGGTTTCGTCGATCGTGACCATGCTTTTCAACATTTTCCAAAGCTGATCCTTGCCTGCGGCACCATTTCCAGTGATGGATTGTTTGACCTTTCTGGGGGAGTATTCTGTTACGCCAATTTTATTGGACATGGCCACACCAATGGCAATTCCTTGTGCCCTGCCCAGCTTGAGCATGCTTTGTACATTCTTTCCAAAAAAAGGTGCTTCGATGGCAAGATGATCAGGTTTGAAATCATCGATCAAGGCCTGTATTACATCATGGATCACCCCCAATCTTTCAAACATATCTTTCTTTCCATTGAGTTTGATCGCATTCATGTCCAGCACGCTGATCTGACTGCCAGTCACCCGAATGATACCGTAGCCCATGATCACGGTTCCCGGATCAATGCCTAAAATAATTTTACTTTTCTGTGCCAACCGGGGTTATTTTTGAGGAAAGCGATAGGTCTGGACAAAAATATCAAAATATTCATCAACTATATCCTGGGACCTGCTTTCCTGATCTGGCTTTCCTGGGATGTCTATCAACAGATTGCCGCTACAAAAGATATTTCATTGCAGTGGCAGGCATTGAAAGAAACCATATCCGGCAAGGGAGCATGGCCACTGCTTTTCATTCTGTTGCTGATGTTCTTTCAATGGTTCCTGGAAGCGATCAAATGGAAGATGCTGCTCAAGGGTATTGTCAGCATCCATTGGATCAATGCCTTTCGATCCATCCTCAGCGGCATCACTGTTTCAGTGGTAACGCCCAACCGTTTGGGTGAATTTGCCGGAAGGATCATTCATTTGCCCAATGGAACAAGATTGGAGGGAACCGCCTTTACCTTCATTGGAAATTTGGCACAGCTTATCATCACCTGTCTGATCGGTAGTATCTCCTTGTACATTGGATACGATCAACTGAAAGGTCAACTCAATGCGGATGAATCCTTCTATTCCATCGATCTTCTCTTGTTATTGGCCCCGATCGCTACCTTGGTTTTATTGCTGGTATATTTTTCCAGCAGCTGGATCTTGCAAAAATTGGGGCACTGGAAATTGCTCAAGGCTTTTTCATCACATCTGCTGCTGCTATCCCGCACACCTGCCTCAAGATTGACAGGGGTACTGATCTTGTCTTCTGTCCGGTATGCCATTTTCGTCTTTCAATACCTGATCGTTTTTCGCTTCACGGGAATGACCACTGAACTCCTGGTATTGGCTATCAGTGTTTCCGTTATGTTGCTCTGGCTATCCATCGTTCCCACTTTTTCTTTCATGGAAATGGGTGTTCGTTGGCAGTTTGCGTTGCTGCTGTTTCCGGCGATCGGCTCCCCTCCATTGGCCATCCCCATCGCTGTTTTCATCATCTGGCTCGTGAATTTTATCATTCCGGCTTTCATGGGGGCCTTTGCATTCCTGCATTTGCGGTCAGGTAAAAAATAACAAACCTTTTTTTAATAAAAGTTTAATCATCAGCAGGATGGATAAACAAAATCGGTTCTTCATTGGTTTTATCTTTGTGGTATGCGTTTGAACCGAATGACATTGACGGTATTTTTTTTCATGCTTCCTTTTGCAAGATTGGGGGCAGTGAATGATTTTTGCGGACTCAACAACGGTGCTTTCAGTGCCGGGGAAGTGATCACTTTCAAGATCTTCTACAATGTTATCGGGTTGTATGTGGATGCCGGGACAGCATCCTTTACTGTTGCCCAGGAAAAACTCAACAACAAACCGGTATATCATGTGACGGGCTTGGGTACATCCAATCCTTCATACGACTGGATCTTCAGGGTGCGCGACAGATACGAGACCTATATTGATACCGCCACACTCAAGCCCTATAAATTCATCAGGCATGTGGAAGAAGGTGGCTTCAGAAAAGACGAATGGGTCAATTTTGATCATGACAACAACAAAGCAACCAGCAACAAAGGCACCTATCCCATTTCAGATTGCATGCAGGACGTACTCAGCTCCATCTATTACGCACGCAATATTGATTTCTCAAAATACAAGATTGGAGAAAAGATACCTTTCAATATGTTTCTTGACAACGAAGTGCATAACATCTATATACGCTACTTGGGAAAAGAATTGATTAAAACCCGCTATGGAAAATTCACTGCCATTAAGTTCAAGCCCATGCTCATCAAGGGAACGATCTTTGAAGGAGGTGAACTGATGACGGTATGGGTATCAGATGATGCCAACAGGGTACCCCTGCGCATAGAAAGTCCGATTACTGTTGGCAGTGTGAAAGTTGACATGATGGGATACCGCAACCTTCGCTATCCTTTTGGATCCCTGGTCAAGATGAAATAAATTCTTTTAGGCTGAACTTCTCTTTCAGCCTTATTCCTTTTTCTGTTCTCTCCACAGTGGCACATTCATTTTCTGCATCATGTCCAAAGAAGAGGACATACTCTTGGTCTACCGCCTCTTCAAGAAATGCTTTTTTTTCTTCCATGGATATCAAAGGAAACATGTCGTAGCCTGCGATATAGGACAAAGGAATATGTGAAGCAGAAGGAATCAGGTCGGCCACAAAAACAATTTTCTTGTCTTGATAACTGATGATCGGACACATCATGGCTTCTGTATGTCCATAACTGAAAAGAATCTCTATGTTATTGCTGAACTTTGTTCTCTCTCCTTTTTTCTCATCAATGAATTTGAGGCAACCCGCTTCCTGCAAGGGTAAAATGTTCTCTTTCAGAAAAGATGCTTTCTCCCTGGGATTCGGTTCCGTGGCCCATTGCCAATGTGACCGATTGCTCCAGTAGGTTGCTTTTGGAAAGGTTGGAAGCAACTGTTCCCCTTCTTTTTTTACAGCAGCACCACAATGATCAAAATGAAGATGTGTCAGGATCACATCGGTGATATCTTCCGCATCCAGTCCATTTTTTTTCAATGAACCCAGCAGGGTTTCATTGCCACTGGGATAATAATAACTGAAGAATTTTTCAGATTGTTTGTTTCCCATTCCTGTGTCGATCAGGATCTTTCGATCCTCTTCCACTACCAGCATGCAACGCATCGACCAGGTACAAAGATTGTTTTCATCAGCACGCACTTGCCTTTGCCAGATGACTTTGGGTACCACGCCAAACATGGCGCCACCATCTAACTTGAAGAGGCCGGTATCAATTGAATAGATTTCCATTTTTCTCACGGGTGATGGCTTTTTTGGTATAGAGCAACGCAAAAAAACTAAGGATGAAAAATCCCATCAGCATCAAGATAGAATTTCGCATACTGCCCGTTAATTCTTCATTGTAAGCAAATAAAAAGAGTCCAATAGTAAGGGCCAGTTTTTCTGTAACATCATAGAAACTGAAATATGATGCAGTGTCTTCTGTTGCGGGGATCAGCTTGGAATAGGTGCTTCTGCTCATGGATTGAATGCCTCCCATGACAAGTCCCACACAAGCGGCGAGGATATAGAATTCCGTTTGCGAATGGATATTGTATCCCCAGATGCAAATGCCCACCCAAATCACGATCGCGATGAGCATGGTTGGGAGATTACCGATGATCTTCGACAACCGACTCAAACCGACCGCTCCAAAGATGGCTACCAGTTGGATCAGGATGATGGTGAGGATGAGTTTGGGTTCGTCTTCCGGTTTTGGGAAGATCTCTTTCTTGCTGTAGCCTGCTGCCACCAGCATGACTGTCTGCACTCCTACGCTGAGCAGGAAGAAGGCACCCAGAAAGCGTTTCAGGGCGGGTATGGATTTGGCCTCCTTCCAGACAAGTTGCAGCTCGTGGAATCCATTCACCAAAATATGTTTCTTGAGTTCCTTGTTGCTTTTGGTATTGGAGGGTAGGGATGCAAATGAGATCTGTGCAAAGCCGAGCCACCAGAGGCCTACCAGTAAAAATGAAATACGGGGTCCAAGGGTCTTGTCACCATTGGCCAGTCCAAACCATTCCGGTTTGAGGATGATGACAAAACAAATCAACTGTAACAATACACTGCCGATATAGCCCATGGCAAATCCTCTCGCACTCAATTTGTCGCGTTCTTCGGGCAATGCGATGTCGGGTAGGTAAGAGTTGTAGAAGACCCAACTGCTCCAAAATCCCAGTGCTGCCAGGGCGAAGAATAGAATGCCCCATTCGATGCGCTGCGGTGTGAAAAAGAACAGGGCCATGCAGGATATCGAACCGATATAGCAAAACGCTCTCATGAAGGCTTTCTTGTTCCCCCTGAAATCAGCAATGGAAGAGAGGATGGGAGATAAGATGGAGACCAACAAAAAAACAGCTGCCAATGCATAATTCTGCAAGGCAGTGTTGATGATTTTTATGCCAAAGAAATTGACATAGGAAAGCGGATTGCTTTCATCACCGGTGGTGATGGCCACATAATAGGCCGGAAAGATCGTGGAGGTGATGACAAGGTTATAGGTGCTGTTGGCCCAGTCGTACATCGCCCAGGCCTTTTGTATTTTTTTGCGATCCTTCATGGTTATAGCTTGTCCAACAAGATAAGCATAATCAGGACAGTCCCCAAGGCTATCCTGTACCATCCGAAGGCCTTGAATCCATTTTGCTGCAGAAAGCGAATGAAAAACCGGATGGCCAATAGGGCAACAACAAAGGCGACTGCACTGCCCAGCAAAAGGTATTGTATCCCTTCCGTATTCAATACTTCGGGTTGTTCCTGTACAATGTCCAGTAAACTTTTGGCGGTGGCAGCAAACATGGTGGGTACTGCCAGGAAGAAAGAAAACTCTGCTGCGAGCGACCGGGTAAGCTTTTGTTGCATACCACCCACGATGGTGGCTGCACTTCTGCTGAGTCCGGGTAATATCACTGCCAAAACCTGGTAGAGTCCGATGATGAACCCTTTTTTATAACTGATCTCTTCTTCTTCTTTTACGGACCCATTTTTGAACCAGCGGTCAACAAACAGCAAGAGTACTCCACCTCCTAGCAGCACAAGGGAAATGAAGAGAGGTTTCTCCAGCATATTGTCGATATGCTTTTTGAAGAGGGCGCCAAAGGCGAGTGCTGGAAGGATGGCCACCAGCAGCTTGGCATAAAAACTGAATTTTTTGAAGTCGATGAATTTTCTCCAGTACAATACCACAACGGAAAGGATGGCACCAAACTGAATCACAACCTCAAACAATTTGGTAAAGGGATCTGACTCAATGTCCAAAAATGCAGAAGCGATGGCCATATGGCCTGTTGACGATACGGGGAGGAATTCAGTGATGCCTTCAATGATCGCCAGCACCACTGCTTTGAGGTTGTCCATGGATTACTTGCTTTTCTTCATGATCGCATACACTTCGATCAGCAATCCGGCCATGATCATGAGGGGGGCAAGCGTGATCCTTCT
Source organism: Chitinophagia bacterium (assembly GCA_009922495.1). Taxonomy (GTDB): domain Bacteria; phylum Bacteroidota; class Bacteroidia; order Chitinophagales; family Chitinophagaceae; genus Pollutibacter. The sequence continues at coordinate 22,438 of RFVQ01000004.1, read as the reverse complement.
TGTGCTGTATACCGAGCTTTCATCAAATACATTGGGATCGGTGCTTTTTCCTCCTGCCATCAGAATGGCACCCAGTGCGATCACAATGATCCCAATCAGCATCCAGATCAGGTTGTCTTTTTCGAATATGTTATTTTTTTTCATTTCCATATTTTCATGTTAATAAAGTTCATCCAACTTCATTTTCAGGTATTTGGTCACACTGCGGTGTGTGCTGATGAAGGTAATGCTAATTCCAATAATGATCAGTCCCAGAAACAACAAAGCCAGCATACCATTGTCGCGCAAAGCCTCGATCTCCGGTAACCACCAGTTCTCTACTCCGTAGATGATGATCATAATCGCAACGATTGCCAGCAATGCACTGATAAAGCCATTGATGATCGCACGGCTGTCAAATGGTTTAGAGATGAACCAGCGGGTGGCGCCTACCATTTGCATGGTCTTGATCAGGAAACGGTTGGAGAACATTGCCAGTTTGATGGTATTGTCGATCAGGATGATGACGATCAAAGCAAGAATTCCAGCAAGTGATAACAAGAAGTACCCTACTTTCCTCACGATATTGTTCAGGTTGCTGACCACGGCATCAGGATATTTCACTTCGCTGATGATAAAGTTTTTGGTTATTTCCGCGGTGATGGTCTTGAGGCTGTCCTTGTTTACATATTCAGGTTCTAAAAAAAAGTCAATGCTCGCAGGAAGAGGATTATAGTCCAATACTTTGTCCCAATCCTCATTGCCATCTCCGATGAAATTTTTCCTTGCCATTTCCTTGGTGATGAAGGCAACATTGCGGGCATAGGGACGGGCTTCAATCTTCTGTTTGACAATATCGATCTCTTTTTGAGGGCTTCCATCTCTTACAAAAGCGTGCACCTGAACACTGCCCTTGAAATAGGTTTCAAGCTTGCTGGCATTGATGACCAGCCAGCCCAGCATGCCCAAAATGAACAATACCAAGGCTACACCCAAGATAGCCATGAAATAGGAGGGTTTGCTTCGTCTCATGGATGCTTTGCTCTGTGCCGTCATATTTCCGCAGTTATTTGAAACTTTAAGGGATTGTAATGCCCTCAAAAATAGCAATTTTAAGGCGTTTCTGTATTTTTGCGCTTCCTCTATCCAACGTTAATTTTTTCACCTTACCATAAAGCGCAGGAAATGGAATACGCATTCAGGGATATTGAACAAAAATGGCAGCAATTGTGGAAGGATCGTCATTCCTACCGGGTATCCAATGCAACAGATAAACCCAAATATTATGTTTTGGACATGTTCCCATATCCCAGTGGTGCCGGATTGCATGTTGGTCATCCGCTCGGGTATATTGCAAGCGACGTGTTCAGTCGTTACAAAAGACTAAAGGGGTACAATGTCCTGCATCCCATGGGCTATGATTCTTTTGGTTTGCCTGCAGAGCAGTATGCCATCGAACATGGTATTCCCCCAGCGGTCTCAACCGACCAGAACATTGCCACCTTCAGGGCACAGCTCGACAAGATCGGGTTTTGTTATGATTGGGAACGGGAAGTCAGAACCTCTGACAAATCCTATTACAAATGGACGCAATGGATCTTCTTGCAATTGTTTGAGAGCTGGTATGACCGCAAAGCACAAAAGGCAAAGCGCATCAACGACCTGATCAATATTTTCCAGGCAGAAGGGAATAGGGATCATGTTTGTCCGGGCGACCGCCACCTGGTATTTTCAGCTTCGGACTGGAATGGATACGATGAAAAGCAAAAGGCTGAAATCCTGATGCATTATCGCCTTGCCTATTGTGGTGTTGGTGAAGTGAACTGGTGTGAGGCATTGGGTACTGTACTGGCCAATGATGAGGTGATCAATGGTGTCAGCGAAAGAGGCGGACATCCGGTGATCAGAAAAAAATTGAGACAATGGTACCTGCGCATCACGGAGTATGCAGAGCGCTTGCTGTCCGGACTCCAAACGGTGGACTTCAGCGATAGCATGAAGGATATGCAATCCAACTGGATAGGCAAGAGTTTTGGTGCAGAGATCGATTTTGACCTGATCACCGAAAGCGACTCCTTGAAAGGAAAAAAACTAAAAGTATATACCACCCGACCCGATACCATTTTTGGCATAGATTTCATGGTGATCGCACCGGAGCATGAATTGGTATCTTCCATCACCTCTGCTGCACAGTCCCCTGCCGTTGAGCAATACCTGGAATATGTGAACAGTCGCAGCGAACGCGAAAGAATGGCAGAAAAGAAGATCACCGGCGTTTTCAGCGGGGCCTATTGTCAGCATCCCTTTGAAGAGCGCAAAATCCCTGTATGGATCAGTGAATATGTATTGGCTGGTTATGGAACAGGAGCCATCATGGCCGTTCCATGCGGTGACGAAAGGGATTTTAAATTTGCCCGTCATTTTGAAATACCCATCACCAATATCATTGGCGATCATTTTGATGGGACCGATGCCAATCCCACCAAAGATGCCACCTTGGAAAACAGTGGCTTTTTAAACGGACTGAAAATGGCAGATGCAATCGGTGTGGCGATTGACAAGCTCGAAGAAATGGGTATTGGCAAGCGACATACCAACTATAAAATGCGGGATGCCGCCTTCAGTCGCCAACGCTATTGGGGCGAGCCCTTTCCGATCGTCTGGAAGGACGATGTGGCAATCCCTCTTCCTGAATCTGCACTTCCCTTGGAACTTCCTCCTTTGGGTGATTTGAAGCCTGGTCCTGATGCACAGGGACCGTTGGCCAATCTCCCGGAATGGGTATCTTTTGAAGGGGGCAATAGGGAAGTGAATACCATGCCGGGCTATGCAGGCAGCAGCTGGTATTTCCTTCGGTATATGGATCCTCACAATGATAATGAATTTTGCAGCAGGCAAGCAAGTGATTACTGGGGACAAGTGGATCTCTATGTGGGTGGCACAGAACATGCGGTTGGACATCTTTTGTACAGCAGGATGTGGACCAAGGCCTTGTTCGATCTGGGGTATATTTCCTTTGATGAACCCTTCAAGCGTTTGCTGAACCAGGGAAAGATCGGGGGTGATTCCCGGTTGGTATACAGGATCAGGGGAACCAAACAATTTGTTTCTGCCGGGTTGAAAGACCAGCATGAAACAGATGAGCTGCACGTGGATGTGAGCATGGTGGATGGTTTTGAATTGAACATGGATGCCTTCCGTCAGTGGAAGCCAGATTATGCAGAGGCAAGCTTCATTACAGAAGACGGCGTATACAAATGCGGCAGTCGGTTGGAGAAAATGAGCAAACGGTATTTCAATGTGGTCAATCCCGATGATATCGTAAGCAAATATGGTGCAGACACTTTCAGGATGTATGAAATGTTCCTGGGTCCTATTGAGCAGGACAAACCCTGGGATACCAAAGGGATTGAAGGGGTTCACCGCTTCATCAGAAAATTCTGGCGTTTGTTCTTTGATGCCGAGAAGGGCCCCTTGTTCCAAGATGTTCCGGCCAATGATGCTGCATGGAAGGCTTTTTATCGCATGACCAAAAAAATCGAAGAGGACACAGAGAAATTCTCCTTCAATACCGCAGTGAGCAGCTTCATGATCGGTATCAATGAATTGACGGACCTGAAGTGTCACTCAAAAGATCTCTTGTCCAAATTGCTGATCGTCATCGCACCCTATGCACCGCATCTGGCAGAAGAACTATGGACTGCCATCGGAGAAGAGGGTTCTGTCCTGGATGCAGCCTATCCTGCCATAGAAGAAAAATACCTGGTAGAAACCACCAAGGAATACCCGGTTGCAGTCAATGGAAAGACCAGAACAACTTTGAACATCGATCTCAATGCAACACAGGCAGATGTGGAAGCCATTGTATTGGCAGATCCTATGGTGATCAAATGGCTGGAGGGCAAGTCGCCGAAAAAAATCATTTTCGTCAAGGGCAAAATGATCAACGTGGTCATCTAATTGATTTGCCTTAAATTTAGATATGAAGAATCCAAACCTGGACCCTTCGCAAAAACAACATTCGGCAGCAGAGTCTGAATTTGAAAATACCATTCGACCGGGCAGTCTGGAAGACTTTTCCGGACAATCGGCCATCATTGAAAACCTCAGGGTATTCATCAAGGCTGCCAAGATGCGTTCAGAAGCATTGGATCATGTGCTTTTTCACGGCCCTCCTGGTCTTGGAAAAACCACCCTTTCCAGAATTGTTGCCCATGAAATGGGCGCCAACATCAGGGAGACATCGGGTCCTGTCATTGAGAAGCCGGCAGATCTCGCAGGATTGCTTACCAGCCTGGAACCCAATGACGTGTTGTTCATTGACGAGATACACCGTTTGAGCACAGTGGTGGAGGAATACCTTTATTCCGCCATGGAGGATTACAAGATCGATATCATGATCGATAGCGGCCCCAGTGCCAAAACCATACAGATCAATCTTCACCCCTTTACCCTGATCGGCGCCACCACCAGAAGTGGATTGTTAACGGCCCCCTTGCTTTCAAGATTTGCCATCAAATCGCGCCTGGAATATTACCCCAATGAAGTATTGGAAAGAATAGTGGTGCGTTCCGCCTCTATCCTCAATACACGCATCACATCAGATGCAGCAAAAGAGATTGCCCGCAGAAGCAGGGCTACGCCAAGGATTGCAAATGGATTGTTGAAAAGGGTACGCGACTTTGCTCAGGTCCTGGGAGATGGTGTGATCTCCATCGATATCACCAAGCATGCACTCAAGGCCCTACAAGTGGATGAACATGGCTTGGATGAAATGGACAACCGAATTTTGTCTACTATCATTGATAAATTCAAGGGCGGTCCTGTTGGACTCGGTACCATTGCCACTGCCGTAGGGGAAGAGGCAGGAACCATTGAAGATGTCTATGAACCTTTTCTGATCCAGGAGGGGTTTTTACAACGCACCATGAGGGGAAGAGAAGTTACACAAAGGGCCTATGAGCATTTGGGACGAAAATGGAACAAGGCCAATGACAATTTACTTTTTTGATCATACCAAAGCATTGAAGGCCACACGATTCATATGTATTGTGGTTTTTCTATTGCTGTTTCAGGAAAGCAATGCGCAGTATTTTAATTTCAATTTCCAAAATTATAATTCAACCAACGGTCTACCGGGTAATGAAGTTGAATCTCTGTATCAGGACAGCAGAGGCTATATATGGATAGGCACCCGTTTTGGGTTGAGCATGTTTGATGGAACACATTTTAGAAATTTTCTTCATGACCCCAACGACAATGCCAGCATAGGTGGGTCAAGGGTATTCAGTATCCAGGAAGACAAAAAAGGCGGCCTTTGGGTAGCCACCGAAAATTTCGGTATTTCAAAAATTGATTTGAAGACTTACAAAATCCGAAACTACCCTATACCAGCAGCCCAGCAGCTGGAAGACCGCTATATCAATACCCTGTTTATTGATGAAAAGGGCTTGATCTGGATTGGAACACAAACAGGTATCAGTTATTTTGATCCGGTTAGCGGGAGCTATGTAAAAACGCCTATCCAAGCACCCAAGGTTAATCAGGAAATCATAGCTTTTGTTAAAGATGAAAATCAAGTTTTATGGGCTTTTGGATATACGGGCCATATTTTTTACAAAAGGCCGAATGACAATATTTTCAATTACCTGGATCACCCATTAGCCGTTGCTTACGTGAGCAAAGTGATGAAAAGGGCTCAAGGTGATTTGTTGATTGCTACCTCCGAAGGTATTTACAACCTGCTTTCCAATCATGATCCTGCCAGGTCAATATTGAAGCGATTCTCTTCCGTAAATATTGTTGATCCCGTTTCAGATCTTGCGATCGACAGAAAAGGAATTTTGTGGATTGCCAATAAAGTCAAAGGGGTACAATTGTATTATGAGGGTTCTGCAAAATTGCAAAATCTTAATGTATCATGGCTCTCGCCACTTGAGCCTGGCATCGCAGATTGGACGGATTTAATGGTTGACAGACAGGGTGGGGTTTGGCTGGGAGGAGATTTTGGATTGTATCACTATAACAGTGATTACAATCAATTCAATGTATACAAGGCCATTTCAAAATTTGTTGACCAGTTTTCATTTGGCAAATATGTTGGTGTTTCCAGTCATAAAAATGATATCATCACTGTTTCGAGCAAGGGTATTTCCATCTTTGACAGGAAGGAACAAGATTTCAAATCACTGAAATTTGAAAAAGGACTGGAAAACAAGTCTATTCTTCATTATGGCATAGTTCAGGTTGACGCGATGACATGGTGGATCCCCACCTCTCATGGCATATTGGAATTGCAAAACCAGGGCAATGATTACCTGCTAAGAAGGCCATCAGTATTCAAGTATCATCCGGTTCTTGGCAAGAAACCGGTTTACGGTATTTCTGTCACTCCTGAAGGGAAAATCTGGTTTGCAACACCTGAAAATGGGTTGTTGCTATTTGACAAAAGAACCAGCATTACGCAAAGTTATCTGCAATTAGGAACGGGTGACTACAAGCGAACCATCAATCATCTGGATTTTGTAACATCTTCTGCAGAGGGGGATGTCGCGGTTGGCCATCACCGTGGATTTGCCATTAAATTCCATGATCAAAAAGAATTTCAGCATATCGACCAAATGATTGGGCCATCATACGATTTCTCCAAACTCAGTGTGTATGACATGGAGTATAAAGATGGGTATCTCTGGGTTGCATCTGAAAGTGATGGATTGCTGAGATTTGATCTTAAACGAAAGCAAATGAAGGTGTATACCATGGGTGATGGACTGGTTTCCAATTCCATCACATCGATTCATGGTATCGGGAATGAAAAGATGGTTATTGGAACCAACAAGGGAATGTCTATCATGCATATTCCTACAGAAACATTTACAACTTTCTTGAAGAAAGATGGACTACCCGCAGAAGAATTTGAGATTGCCGTGAATCATGCTATTGACGACAGGGAAATATTCATGGCAACCACGAAGGGGGTTGTTTCCTTTTTTGAGAATCAGCTAAAGCAAAGCTTGATCAGGCCCAAGCTCCAGCTCTATTCAATTGTCAGAAATGGCATTTATCTAAGTGATTCTATTGTTGATGCACTCCGAAAGAGTCCCAAATTCAAGTTAAAGTACAATGAGAGTCTCAATTTACAGTTTTCAACCCTGAACTACTCAAACGACAATGATTTCAATCTGAGATTCAAAATGAATGATGAGGCAGATTGGCAAACCAGTCCCTCATCCGAGAGTCTTTCGCTATTTAACCTGGAACCCGGTGTATACAAAATAGTGGTTCAACTGATCGGGAAAAGAAGCGGCATCATGTCAAACCAGGTTAGCATGGAACTGGAGGTAATGCCTAATTTTTTCAAAACACGCTTGTTCCGAATTATTCTTTTGCTTTTGATTTTATTGGTTCTGTACTTTCCTGTGAGCAACTTTTTCGAAAAGCGATTGGCGGTTCAAAAAATAGAATTGGAGAAAAAACAATTGCTGGAACAGGAACGTGTGAGAATTGCCATGGATCTTCATGATGATATTGGGGGCAATTTGTCGGCGCTGGCCCTCATGACCAATATACTTAAGGAAAAGACAGGCAATACAGCCGATCGGAAGCTGATTGATAAAATAGGAGAGGCGTCAGAAAAGATGGTTCAGGACATGAACGAGATCGTTTGGGCTTTGAATGTCAGCAATGATAGCCTTATCAGCTTGCTATCCTATATCCGGCAATATCTATCTACCCGGTTATCAGCTGCTGGCATTTTGCTTGAAATCAGCGAGCCCATTGCTTATCCTGATATGTTTGTAAGTGGGCGCGTCCGCAGAAATGTATTCATGATCGTAAAGGAGATTATCAACAATGCAATCAAATACGCTGGAACTAAAAAAATTGACATAAAAGTGGTTCTGGACCAGCATTTAAAAATTACCATCTCCGATAATGGCAAAGGAATGTCAGAGGAATTGACCAATCAGACAATCAAAGGTGGTGGAAACGGGATCAACAATATCAAAAAGCGGGCTTCCATGATGAATGCCATCGTTTCTTTTAAAAATGAAAAGGGGCTAACCGTTTTGCTCGATTTGCCCCTTGATCAATTTTTAAAGTAATTATCTTCTTTGAGGTATTTTCTCAATTTCGCGATGTATACATCCATGCTTCTGCCGTTAAAATAATTGTCATTTCCCCAAATTTTCTTCAATGCCAGCTCTCTTTGCAGCAAATCGTTTTTGTACTCACTGAGCATTTTCAATAGCTCGTTTTCTTTGGGAGACAAAGTGATTTTGTTGCCATCGATTGAAAGCTCTCTCAACTTTGGAATAAAATGGTAACGTCCAAGGTCAAACTCAATGTTCTCTTGTTCCCTGTTCTGCTCCTCATTTCTTTTCAGGATGGCCTTGATTTTGAACAGCAACAATTCTGAGTCAAAGGGTTTGGTGATATAGTCATCCGCTCCTAGTTTGTATCCCTTGATCTGGTCTTCCTTCATGGATTTGGCAGAAAGAAAAAACAAGGGGATATCCGGATTGGTGTCACGGATTTCTTCTGCCAAGGCAAATCCATCCATCTTGGGCATCATAACATCGAGGAGACAGATGTCAAATTTTTCCCTTTGAAATGCGGCAAGTCCCAGTCTGCCATCCCTTTCCAGGGTTACATCAAACTCATTCAATTCCAAAAAATTTTTCAGGACAATTCCCAGGTTGGGATCGTCTTCACAAAGGAGAATTCTGGGTTTACTGGTAGATGACATAAGAAAGGTTTAGACAAATAAAATTATTAAAAGGGATAAATCCATTCCAATCTGAATAAAATTTTGTTAAACAGGTCTGTTTTTTGAAATTTGCTACAGTTTCATATTACTCGCATGCACCTCACATCAGACAATACATTTAAAAAGCTCATTGTAATTGGAGACAGGGTATTGATCCGTCCCGCTAAGCCCAACGAAAAAACAGAAAGCGGACTTTATCTTCCTCCAGGAGTACAGGAAAAGGAAAAAGTACAACAGGGGGTTATCATCAAAACCGGCCCCGGATTTGTTATACCCATGCCGGTAGAAGATGAAGCCTGGAAATCCGATGAGGAAAAAGTAAAATATGTTCCCCTGCAGGCCAAAGAAGGTGACTTGGCAATCTTTCTATTGAGTGGTGCTACTGAAGTACTCTATGAAGGGATGAAATATTACATCGTTCCCCAAAGCGCCATATTGATGCTGGAAAGGGAAGAGGAAATTTGACTTCACACAGGTTGCCCTGAATTATTTGCTGGAAAAAACAATTGTAGATTATTGAATCTTATCATTTAATAGTATTTCTACAAACAGCTGGTTTAATCCATTGACGGTTTTTCAAATCATCTACCTTCACCTTGGTTTTTCATAGGATATTGGATTTAAACGGGCTGGATTTCTATCCTGGCCCTTTTTTATTTTATAACCAGCCTATTGTCATGATCCAAGGTCAATTTGTTTTCAGATAGTAGCAATTGGATTGCCTGTTGCAGTGCATGCTCCGTTAATTGCAAGCTTTTGGTTAATTCCTGGAAGGACCTGGGTTCTTGCCGTAGCATAGACAATATCCTTTCGGGGATTCCTTCTTTGATTTCTTTGTCTTTTCTTTCGGAGCAAACATCGCATATCCCACAATCGCTGATCTCCTCGTCACCAAAATACCGGCCAATCATCGCCGAACGGCAGGTTTTCTGAGTTGCGTATTCGATCATTTTTTCGATTCTTGCCGCATAGTTGGCTTTTCTCATGCCATAAGCAACATGATCAATTTCCAATTCATCCGCCTTGATCCTGTCCTGCATATAACATACCTGAGGCGTCTCCTTCCTTGGCTCATAAGCTATCAATCCCATCTTTTTTAATTGCATGAGTTTTCGATTGATTTCTTCCAGGCTCATCTTGTTTTTCCAGGCCAATTGTTTTTCATTGATTCGGATGGGAAAGTCCAATATGCCTGCATAGCTGCGCAGCAAGGATTTGATCAAAGGCTCCAGCAAAGGATAAAGTTGTTCTGCCTCTTCTAATGCATACCTGCTGCAGGTGAACTGAACAGTGGAGGGCATGAAAAGCCTGTCGATGTATTGTATGACCTTTTCCTGTTTGAGTGTTTGCAGACTATTGACGACATCCATCAAAGGCAAGCGGAAGTTGGCGGTGAATTCCTCCAGGTCCAGGTCATAGCAGGTTCCAGCACCGGTACCTGTAGGAACTTGATGGTGATTGGCGAGTGCATGATAAACTTTTCTGATGGTTGTCAGCGAAGGAAATTTTTGATGCGGCAATGTTCTGAGATTTTCCAATTCTTCTTTTCGATACAGCAAGATGGCATGAGCCCTTTGTCCATCTCTGCCTGCCCTTCCTGCTTCCTGGTAATAATTTTCGAGACAATCTGGAACATCTGCATGAATGACCAACCGAACATCCGGTTTGTCAATTCCCATTCCAAAAGCGTTGGTGCAAACCATGATCCTTTTCGAGTTGTGCAACCAAGCAGCTTGTTTTTCTTTTCTTGTATCCTGATCCAAACCTGCATGATAGAAATCGCTGCTGATGCCATGCTGCTGGAGTAAATCACTGATTTCTTGGGTTCTCCTGCGTGTTTTGCAATAAATGATCCCGCTGCCCTCTAGTTGATCCAATAGCCTGAGCATGCCATTGATTTTTTCTTCACAGAAGGTCGACTGATAGACCAGGTTTGCTCTGCTAAAGGAATTCATGAAGACCTGTGGTGCTTTCATTTGCAGTCGCGCAAGGATATCCTCTTTTACTTTTCCAGTGGCGGATGCTGTCAGGGCTATAAGGGGTACTCCTTTCAAGGGTTCCCTGATCGCTGCTATTTGGAGATAGGAGGGTCGAAAATCATAGCCCCATTGGGAAATACAATGTGATTCATCAACGGCGATCAGGTTGATGGGAAGATCAGCGAGATGATCCAGAAAGGATCTTGTTTCAAGGCGCTCAGGTGAAACATAAAGAAATTTGAGATTCCCATTTTCACAATGCTCCAATACCTCTTCTGTTTCCCGCAGGGTCATACCCGATAGGATTGCCTTGGCGGGTATTCCCATCGCTTGCAGGCGTTGCACCTGATCTTCCATCAATGCGATCAGGGGAGAGATCACCAGACAGCAACCTTCCTTCATCATCGCTGGAACCTGAAAACAAATGGATTTTCCACCTCCGGTGGGAAGTATGGCCAAGGTATCCCTGCCATCCAATATGCTTTCAATGATCTCCTTTTGGGAGGCACGGAACGCTTCATGTCCCCAATAGGTTTTCAGCACCTGTTCCGGCGTTTCAAAAATTGACATGGCCTAGACTACTTTTTTGATAAAAAGCCTGACGGAATTGATGGCCAGTACCACATCACTGAGCCCCATCACCAATGCACCCACTGTTGGAATCAAAAATCCAAACGCTGCTACAGGAATGGCGATGATGTTGTAGAAAAATGCCCAGAATAAGTTTTGCTTGATGGTCAGATAGGTATGCTTTCCCAATCCCAATGCGGTAGGAAGTTTTTTCAAACCGGAGTTCATGAGCACAACCTGTGCGCTCTGTATGGCCAGTTGTGAAGCCTCGCTCAGGGAAATACCAATGGTGGCTTTGGCAAGGGCCGGTGCATCGTTGATGCCGTCTCCCACCATTGCAGCTGGCATGGCTGCATTCAGAGATGCAATGACTTCCAGTTTTTCTTCCGGCTTTTGTTCTGCAATCACCTGATCGATTCCCAGAAGAGCGGCTACCCGATCACATTTGGATTTTCTGTCGCCACTCAACAATACTGTTTTCAATCCCAGCTTTTTCAAATATCCAATAACCTCTTTTGCTTCGGGCCTTATTTCATCTTCCACATCAATCCATCCGATGAGGCTGCCATTTTTTAGCAGGTAAACATTGTGTTCTGCATCGGTCGTAAGTTCTTTCGCAATGCGATAGGATCCTGCCCAGTATTCATTGCCAAGTCCGTCGATGCCTTTCATCCCGGTACCTTTGACCTCTTCAATGCTTTTCCACTTGATCTCCTCCTTTGTTTTGAAAGCCGCTGCCACACATTGCGCAATGGGATGATTGGAATATTTCTCAAGTGAAAAAACGATGCGCTGCCATTCGGCTTCTTCCATGCTAAGCACTTGGTGTTGCGATAACTTGAAGGATCCGGTGGTCAAGGTTCCGGTCTTGTCAAATACGATTTGTTTGATATTCCGGAAATTTTCAAGACTGGTTGCATTGCGAAACAAGATGCCATTTCTTGCTGCCCTTCCCATGCCAACAGCGATGGCGGCAGGTGTGGCAAGCCCCATTGCACAAGGACAGGCAATGACCATGACGGCAATGCTTCGCATGAGTGCGTCTTTGAACGCTCCCAGATAAATGTAATTGCCAACAAATGTTACAAGGGCGATACCGATCACCAGGGGTACGAATATGGCACTGATCTTGTCTGCGAGCTGTTGTACGGGAGGTTTCTCCCCCTGTGCCTGTTTGACCAGGTTGAGGATACCGGAAAGCACCGTTTCATTGCCAGTGGCGGTGACCTGTGCTTTGATGTTGCCGGATTCCAGAACACTTCCTCCAATGATCTTGTCTTTCGCTACTTTGTGCACAGGGATGCTTTCACCTGTCAACAGGGATTCGTTCACGTGTGCTTCCCCCCATAGGATCTTGGCATCGATGGGAACTTGTTCACCACTTCTGATCAGAATGAGATCACCCACTTTTAGCTGTGTATTTTCTATTGGAAAGATCACCTCCTGGTGGTTCTCGTCAAAAGCGATCATGTTGGCCATGACCTTCTGCGACTTCATCAGGGCCTTTAGGGCACGCTGGGTGGATTGCATGGAAGATTCCTCGAGGTAATTGCCAAAGAAAACCAGCGTGATGATGGTGGCTGCTGTTTCATAGAACAGGTAATCCATGCCTTGTCCCATCAAGGTTCCACTAAGGCTGTATCCAAAGGCAGCGGTGGCCCCCAAGGCCACCAGTACATTCATGTTGGGCATCTTGTTGCGCAGGCTTCTGATGGCACTTCTTCCGAAGAACGACATACCCACCACGTATACCGGAGTAGCCAATACCAATTGTACCCAAGGATTCATGAGCCAATGGATCTGTATCCAGCGCTCAAACATGTGCAACATCAAAACCAGGGTAAAAGGAAGACAGAAAAGCAGTTTTCCGTTTTGTGTGGAAAGAAAATTATTTCTTTTGGATTGTTTTACCTCTTCACCTTTGTTTACCTGGTAGCCAAGTCCCTCTATGCCCTTGACAATTTCTTTGGTGTCTGTACCCTCTACCATTTCAAAGGAAACATCCCCATCAATAGGATTCACCCGGATGTTCTGCATGCCTTGTTTGTCAAGGTATTTGTTCACCGACAGTGCGCAGTTGGCACAGGTCATCCCTTCCACTTTCCATTGTATGGTTTCCATACTACGAATTTATGGATTAAATTATCTTCGTGTAATATGATGGTACTGGATCAGGAATATGGAATGGATGAACTCCCTTTGGTGGCAAATAAATTGGCAGAATTTGTCAGTTCGTATCATTTGTTCACTTTTGAAGGAGATCTGGGTGCGGGTAAAACAACGCTGGTGAAAGCGATTTGTGACACCCTTGGTGTATGGGACAAGGTCGCAAGTCCCACTTACTCATTGATCAACCAGTACCAGGCTTCAAAAGAAAACAGAACATTCCCTGTTTTTCACATCGATCTGTACCGCTTGGATTCAGCAGAAGAAGCCTATCATGCCGGTGTCGAAGAGATCATTCAGTCCAATGATCTTTGTTTGGTAGAGTGGCCGCAACGATTGCCTGATTTGCTGGACGGCAGAAGGATAGAGGTCAGGCTACGGGTGTCAGCATCCGGAGGAAGAAGGATCCAGGTGTACTCACACGAAAATTGATTAACTTGTATCCACATCCTTGAAGCATGCCCATCAAGCCTTATGTAAGTACCGGAATCAGTTATGAGCCGCTGGAAGAGACGCTAGATGTCAAACCTTCTTCGGCTTCACTTTCCATTGCCATTCCCAAGGAAACCGCTTTCCAGGAAAACAGGATTGCACTCACACCCGATGCTGTTGGCGTCTTGGTTACCAACGGACATTCCGTTGCTGTTGAGCACAAGGCAGGAGAAGGGGCACATTTTTCTGATAAGGATTATGCGGAGGCGGGTGCAGTCATCATGCATGATAAAAAGGAAATTTTCAGGGCAGACCTGATTGTTAAATCTGCACCTGTTTCAGATGAGGAATTGCCATTGTTGTCAGTAGAGCAAACCATCATTTCTCCCATTCACCTGCCGGTCATGAAAACCCATATCCTGGAAAGGATGATGGACCGAAAAATCACGGCCCTCTCTTTTGAAAACCTGAAGGATGAATCCGGACACAACCCGATTGTTCGAAGCATGAGTGAGATCGCAGGTTCGGCCGTCATGCTCATTGCGGGTCAATACCTCAGCAGTGCAAACAATGGCAAAGGGGTTTTGTTGGGAGGGATTGCTGGCATTCCACCCACCAAGGTGATCATCATTGGAGCAGGTATAGTTGGTGAATATGCCGCCAGGACAGCCCTCGCCATGGGAGCCAGTGTGAAAGTGTTCGACAATAATATCTACAAACTGAAAAGACTGCAGAACAATATTGGTGTGCGACTTTGGACATCGGTGCTGGAACCCAAGATTCTGGCCAAACAATTGAAAACCTGTGATGTTGCTGTGGGAGCACTTACTTCCCATGGTGGCCGAACCCCCATCGTTGTTACAGAGGAAATGGTATCCATGATGCGCCCAGGCAGTGTAATCGTGGATGTTAGCATAGACAGAGGTGGATGTTTTGAAACTTCCGAAGTAACCTCCCATGAGAAACCGGTTGTTGAGAAATATGGTGTCATTCACTACGGTGTGCCCAACATCCCATCCGGCTTTGGTCGAACTGCCTCCCAAGCGATCAGCAATGTATTGATGCCCCTGCTGCTGACCATCGGCGATGAAGGCGGATTGGAAAAGCTGGTATGGCACCAACTCAACATCCGCAATGGGATTTATCTATTCAAGGGATCGCTCACCAATTTCCACCTTAGCCAGCGGTTCAATCTTAAATACACAGACCTCAACCTGCTGATCGCCAGTCAGCGTTAACCATAAAACTGTTGCATGAAAGCGATCATACCCGTTGCAGGTGCAGGTACCAAACTAAGGCCCCATACGTATACGCAGCCCAAGGCACTGATCCCTTTGGCAGGTAAAACAGTCCTGGGCATCATTCTGGATCAATTGTCAGCTGCGGGTATTCAGGAATTCATTTTAGTGGTAGGTTACCTTGGCGATAAAATTGCAGACTATGCAAGGGAACATCATCCTGATCTGAACATTACCATCGTGCAACAACAGGAAAGAAGGGGATTAGGGCATGCTGTTTTTCTCTGCAAGGAACATGTTGCCGATGATGAGGTAGTGATCGTTTTGGGTGATACCATTTGTGAGTACAACGTGCATGAGTTGCTGAACCATGAGGGTTCTGTTTTGTGCGTCAAGAAGGTCGATGATCCCAGGGATTTTGGAGTTGCAGAAACAGATGAGGAGGGCAAGGTCAACCGACTGATCGAGAAACCACAGATCCCCAAAACCAATAATGCACTGGTAGGCATTTACAAGATCAAGGAAACCCAATTGCTGTTTGAGTGTCTGGAGGCAGGTATCACTGAGGTGGTTTTCTCAGGAGAGGAATTGGGACTCACCCCAGCACTGGACTGCATGGTGGCAAAGGGAGCAGCCTTTACCACCCAAAAAGTATCCAACTGGTTTGATTGCGGCAAAAAAGAAACGCTGCTGGAAAGCAATGCCACTTTGCTCAAGAAATGGGGAGGACAGGCAATGGATCAAGAAGGGTTTGAAAATACCATCATCATACCCCCTGTTAGCATTGCTCCTGGTTGTGAAATCAAAAATGCCATCATTGGTCCCAACGTATCCATTGGAGAAAAGACCATCATTCAATTTTCCATCGTGAGGGACTCCATCATCGGAGCCTTCTCGAAATTATATGACGTGGTATTGAACGATTCTTTGATTGGTTCCGACACAGAGATCAAAGGGGAGACCAGAACACTCAATATTGGCGACAATACCGAGATTGATCTCGGTTGATCATCCATTCAATTTTCCCACCATGTCACCGGGGATGACCCATGCGTCAAATTCTTCAGGGGTAAGGTATCCCAGCTTTACAGCCATTTCCTTTAAGGTAGTGCCCTCCTTGTGTGCTTTTTGCGCGATCTCTGCCGCTTTGTAGTATCCAATCTTGGTATTGAGTGCAGTTACCAGCATCAAAGAATTGTTCAAGTGTTTGTCGATGTTGTCATACAAGGGTTCGATGCCAACAGCACACTTGTTGTTGAAGCTGACAGATCCTTCACCGATCAGGCGTGCACTGTGCAGGAAATTATAGATCATCATTGGTTTGAAAACATTCAACTCAAAATGCCCTGTTGCACCACCAATATTGATGGCAACATCGTTGCCCAAAACTTGTGCAGCGATCATGGTCAGTGCCTCACACTGGGTGGGGTTCACTTTGCCGGGCATGATGGAAGATCCTGGCTCGTTATCAGGAATGAAGATCTCGCCAATACCACTTCTTGGTCCGGAGGAGAGCATGCGGATGTCATTGGCAATTTTCATCAGGCTTACGGCAACTGTTTTCAACGCACCATGTGCCTCAACAATGGCATCATGTGCAGCCAATGCTTCGAATTTATTTTCTGCCGTGATGAAAGGCAACCCCGTGAGGTTGGCAATATGTTTGGCGACATTTTCGGCATAGTTTTCAGGCGTATTGATTCCTGTGCCCACAGCAGTTCCACCCAATGCCAGCTCTGCCAAATGGGGCAGGGTGTTTTTGATGGCTTTCAGTCCATGGTCCAGTTGTGAAACATAACCGCTGAATTCTTGTCCCACCGTTAAGGGAGTTGCATCCATAAAATGGGTTCTTCCAATTTTTACAACATGCATAAAGGCCTGGCTTTTGGCTTTCAGGGTATCCCTCAGCAATTCGATGCCAGGTATGGTTACTTCCACCAACATCTTGTAGGCGGCAATATGCATCGCAGTTGGAAAAGTATCGTTGGAAGACTGGGATTTGTTTACATCATCATTGGGGTGCAGGAATTTTTCTTTGTCACCCAACAATCCACCCTTGATCACATGTCCCCTGTATGCCACCACTTCATTGACATTCATGTTGCTTTGTGTACCGCTACCCGTTTGCCAAACCACCAATGGAAAGTATTCATCCAGCTTGCCTTCCAGGATCTCATCGCAAACTTGTCCGATCAACGCAGCTTTTTCTTCAGAAAGCACACCTGCATCCTTGTTGGTCAAGGCGGCAGCTTTTTTTAGGTAAGCAAATGCCCTGATGATCTCTTTTGGCATCTTGTTGGTATCCTGTGCAATCCTGAAATTGTCGATGCTGCGCTGTGTCTGTGCTCCAAAATAGGCTGTAGAAGGAACTTTCACTTCGCCCATTGTGTCTTTTTCGATCCTGTATTCCATGAGTTGATTTTGTGGGTGCAAATTTATTCAAAAGTTGCGATGGGTACGAACCCATTCTCTGATATAATCGGCTATTTCAGTTGAGGGTGTACCGGGAGGAAAAAGCTTGCCAACTCCCATTGCTGCCAGTGTTTCTCTTTCTTTTTCTGGGATGATACCTCCCCCGGTCAGCAAAACATCCTTCAGGTCCTTCTCTTTCATCAGGTTGATGATCCTTGGAAATACTGTCATATGAGCACCCGAAAGGATGCTGATGCCAATTGCATCCACATCTTCCTGCAGGGCTGTGTTGACGACCATTTCAGGAGTCTGGCGCAATCCCGTATAGATCACTTCCATGCCGGCATCGCGCATGGCAGTGGCGATAACTTTGGCTCCCCGGTCATGACCGTCCAGTCCCACTTTCGCAATGAGAATCCTGAGGGGTCTTTGAGAGGACGCTTCCATTTATGCTTGTTGTTTTAGGAGTTCAAGGCAAAGCCGTATTCTTCGCTGGGTAGATTCCTTGCCGATATGCGCAGCTATTTCAAAAACGGGAGGGCCGAACTTGCCCCCTACCAGCATGATGCGGAAGGGTAGTTGGAGTTCACCTGGTTTGATCTCGGCAGCCGCAGCAGTATCCTTGAAAGCGGCTTCTATATGCGTTGCGTCAAATGCAGCGAGGTCGGATATGATTTGCATCCAATGTTCAAAAAACTGTTCTTTTTTTGCATCCCATTTGGGCAGGATGGTGTTGATATCGATGGAAGCTGGATCCCTGAAAAAGAAGGCAGATTGCGCAACAAAATCGTTGACCAATTGGCAACGCTCTTTGACCAGTGGGATGATTTCGTTCAATTTGTTTTCAGTGGCTTCCAACCCATTTGCCAGTAGTTGCTGGCTGACAAGGGGAAGAAGCTTTTCAGTGGAACTTCTTTTGATCCATTCCTGGTTGAACCATTTTGCTTTTTCAAAATCGAATTTGGCACCACCCTTGTGGACCCTTTCAATGGAAAATCTTTCCGTGAGGGTTTCCAGGTCGAATATTTCCTCGCCTGTTCCGTCATTCCATCCCAGCATTGCCAGCATGTTCACAAATGCTTCCGGTAAAAAACCTCTTTCCTTGAATCCTTTGGTTTCCTCACCTGTTCTGGGATCGGTCCAATCCATGGCAAATACCGGAAATCCCAATCGGTCTCCATCTCGCTTGCTCAATTTTCCTTGTCCGTCTGGCTTTAAGATGAGGGGCAGGTGGGCCCATTTGGGCATCTTTTCCTTCCAGCCCAGGTATTCCCAAAGAAGCAGGTGAACAGGTGCTGAAGGAAGCCATTCTTCTCCTCTAAAGGCATGCGTGATTTGCATATCATGGTCATCCACTACAACCGCAAGGTGGTAGGTAGGCATCCCATCAGCTTTCAGCAATACTTTGTCATCCACCTGGTCTGTTTGAAAGCTCACTTCACCCCGGATCATGTCGTGGAAGGAAACCGTTTCAGCAGCAGGCATTTTGATCCGAACCACATGGGGCTGGCCGGAATCCAGCAATTGCTTTACATCTTTTTGACAGAGGCTGAGCGAATTGCGCATTTGCATCCTGGTCTTGTGGTCGTATTGCGGAGAGGGGTTCTGATCTGACTTTAAGTTTGTCCGCATCGACTCCAACTCCTCTGGTGTATCAAAAGCATAGTAGGCCAGTCCTTTTGCCACCAATGCCTCCGCATGTTGAGCATATCTTTCTTTTCTTTCACTTTGGCGATAGGGCCCGAATGCACCGGGTTGGTGCGGCCCTTCGGTGGGGGAGATGCCACACCATTCCAAGCAATCAAGGATGTACTTTTCGGCACCGGGAACGAAACGGGACTGGTCAGTGTCTTCAATTCTTAAGATGAAAACACCTCCGTGCTTTTGGGCAAAGAGATAATTGAAAAGGGCAGTTCTGACCCCTCCAAGGTGCAGACCTCCAGTAGGACTGGGAGCAAAGCGGACTCTGACAGTGGATGCTGACATACCGCAAAGATAAGCAGGAATGTGGCGATGCCCTAAAAAGGTGAAGCCCCTCTTGGAAAAAAGGGGCTTCGATGCCAACCTATATTGACTGTAGTAAATTTATTTATTCATGAATTTTTCAATCTTCAGTTCGTCTGCATTCATCAGTTTGATGTTGTAAATACCGGTTGGATGGTTTCTCACATCAAAGGTCTTGCTACCGGCATTTGCTTTGCCTGTGCTGATGATGCGTCCGGCATTGTCAAAGATCTGATAGTCGTAAGGAGCAGATGCATATATGATCAGGGGCTGTTGTGCCTGCTTGATTATTTTGAAATGGCTGTTAGGGGTATTGCCCATGATCTTGACTTGGTTGCTGAATTTTACATAACCCCCTTTTTCTACAATCCGCAATTGATAAGTGTAAGTTTTGTTATCAGTTGTCTGGTGAAGATAGTTGCTCTGTGCAGCACTTGGTTTGGCAAGGTCCACCCATTGACCTTCTTCGGTTGCATACATCAAAGTGATGGCTTCACCGGTTTTGATGCCATTGAACACCAATCGATTTCCTTTATTTGTTTTGGTTCCAGTCATGATGGCTGTAGAAGTGTTGGTAGAACCGCTTCCGGTTGCATTGCCAGTTCCTGTGGAAGCAGTGGTGGCCGTATTAGCGGTAAAATTGCCTTCAATCGTGTAGGCACCCAGGCTGCCATAGTCATTTTGGGAATTAACATTACCCGTTCCATCAATGATCAGATAGTAGGTGCCTGCGTTCAGCGTGGTGTCAATTTTGGCATGAAGAGAATCGCTGTAATCATAGCTGCCCAATATTGTTCCCTTTCTGTCTTGTAAAACCAATTTGATGTCGAGATTGGCGCCACTGTTATTGGCGCCTACACTGTAGGGATTTGCGGTCAGCTTCAATTTGCCATTGTCCGAAAGATCCAATCTGAAATAATCCTGATCAGCAGCAGTAGATATTACGCCGGGTTTGGTGAAAACACCATAGGCCAGGTTGATGATGCTGGCGCTTGTATAAAGGTCAGCATGGTCATCTGGTCTGTAACCAAATCCATTGTTAGCAGTGATGACCTTAAGGTTGTCTTGCAAAATGCTGCAACCGTTGGGGGTCGCACCAAAGTTCCACTGCGTAATATTTCTGTTGGCAACACTGCCCATGATCGGACCCCAGGCAATTTCACCATTTCCTGTTCCGGAATTATAACCACTAACCAATGTGCAACTGCTGCTCCAATCGGATTGGTGGTAGAGGCCCAATGTATGTCCGCTTTCATGGGAGATGGCTTCTGCTACTTTTCTTGCGTCATTGCCCAAGCGATCACTGAATACAAAGGCAGGTGTATCGTCACCCCATGTAAAAGAGGTGACATAAGCGATGCCTGCAACACCTGCATACCAGGCACTGGTAGGGGTAACAACAACCCTTATGCGTTGCGCAAAGGGTGCAGCCAAAAATTTTGCCAGGTCGGTGGTAACATTGATGTTGAAAGGCCTGAAATCTTCTGCTACCCTGTTGAATGCCTCCGTGATTTGGGCATCGGTCATGGCAGCAGGCAGACAGGAAAAAGCGGTACCATAATTCCACATGGAACTATTTACGTCATGGCCATCAAAGTCGATGTACAATGTAGCGGTTGCTGTGGGATAACTGCTAAGCGTGGGGGCAGCTTTCACTGTAAATGCTGCCATCAGCGCGACTACCACCACGGTTGTGCATAAATTTTTCATAGAAAGGTAATTGGAGGTTTGGAATAGGATTGGAACCCAGGGTAGGTCTTGGATTTAAAACGGACTCAGTTTATTCTACGATCATTTCTTTGATATTGATTTTCTTGATGAAATTGTTTCCGGCATTGTCCGTCTTGATTTCCAGTCCATCTTCAAAGCCCTTGCCCATCATTCTTCCAACATATTTCACCCTGTTGTCCTGTCCGATGGTTTTGGAAAGGAAGAGTTTGGCATTCTTGTAGTTAGTGCTTTCAATGACAACGGTCTGGAGGTTGTCGTAAACCTTCTGATTGGATTTGACAGTTCCGGTTACCCTGAATCCTTGGGTGAATTTCAGGTCAACGGCTGCACCTGGAGGAAGGGAAAAAATATTTTCAACAACCTGGGTCAGGAAGCTGGCTTTTTCGGGTAACGCATCAAAAAGCCTTTGCGCCTTTACACTGGAACCGGTGATTGACAGAACTGCTGTGAGTGTGATGGATGTGATGAGCCTTTTCATACTATAGGGTTGATGATACACCTTGAGAACGATGTATTTCTCCAAATAGTATGAATCGCCTACTAATTAACAGAAATTGAGTACTAGTACGTGCCCGCCGAAAGCATGACAAGCGTGCAGGCTTCAATGGCATCAATGCCCTTGGATCTGGCCAATTGCAAAAAGTCCGGATTCTCTGCACCCGGATTGAAAATGATCCGATGAGGTGCTAGCGCTAATATATACTGCTCATAATCCTTTTGGCGCTCTCTATTTAGGTAAAGGGTTACCGTATGAATGGCTGGAAAATTTCTTTTTTCATCTGTGACCTGGGTTGAACCCAACTGAAATGGAGTTCTGCCAATGGCTTCTACAGGATGTCCCGCTGCCATCAGTCGTACAATGGCCATGTGACTGTATTGTTCAGGATTGGAGGAGGCGCCAATGACAAGCGTGCTGATCATCAGACAAGCATGACTACAGGATTCTCCATGTATTTCTTGAGGGTCTGCAGGAAAGAAGCGCCAACAGCTCCGTCTACACTCCTATGGTCACAGCTGAGGGTAACCTTCATCATCTGGGTAGTTCCGAATCCATCGCCTTTTCTGACAACCACCTCTTTGATCTTGCCCACAGCCAAAATACAACTGTCTGGCGGATTGATGATGGCAGTGAATTCGTCAATGTCCATCATGCCCAGGTT
>RFVQ01000300.1 GCA_009922495.1 Chitinophagia bacterium | reverse complement strand
GTGGGTTTGAGATTTGCTCCGGGAAGAATAAAATAATCATTAGGCCTCATTCTCTTTTATCAAGAAATAGATAGAATAACAAACAAAAACGACAGCTGATCACCAATAACAGACAATCGAATAGACCAATGAAATCGCCTGAACATATAAAAGAGGAAGTGATCGAAAAGTTGAAAACCATTTTCGATCCTGAGTTGCCGGTGAACATCTGGGAACTGGGATTGATCTATGAGGTGAATGTTGTTCCAATCAACAATGTGCAGGTTATCATGACCCTTACGGCCCCTAATTGTCCCGCTGCGCAAACCCTGCCCCATGACGTGGATCAAAAGATTCGCGAGATAGAAGGCATCAATGATGTCTTTGTAGAGATCACCTGGACTCCGGCCTGGACAAAAGACAGGATGAGCGAGGAAGCCAAGTTGGAGTTGGGCTTCCTATAAGTTTTACAAATTTCCTTTCTTCAATTCTTCCACTGCATGATTCGCAGCACGGGCAGTGATGGCCATGAATGTCAACGAAGGGTTTTGTGTACTGGTGGATACCATGCTGGCGCCATCGGTGACAAAAACGTTCTTGCAATGGTGCAGAGCATTCCATGGATCCAGCATTGAAGTTTTGGGATCATACCCCATTCTTACCCCTCCCATCTCATGAATGTCCAACCCTGGTGCCTGTTGGCTATCGTGTTGCTGGATGTTTTTACAGCCCGCCTTTTCAAGCATCTCCGATCCTACCATCAGAAAATCTTTCATGGATTTGACATCGTTCTCATCATAATCTACTGAGATGGAAAGCTGCGGGATCCCCCAAGCATCCTTGAGTGTTTTGCTCAGTGAAACCTGGTTGGATTCCTTGGGGATGGTCTCTCCCTGCATCATCATACTGATGCCCCATTCTCCCGCCTCAGACATCGCTTCTTTCAAGGGCCTTCCGATTTCACCCACAAGACCCCTGTTGCGATCGGCACCAAAAAAGACCATGTATCCCCGAAGAAAGTCTGTCTCTTGCTGGTGCACATTTCTGAAGTTGGGCATCATGGGTTGGGTAGGCCTTCTGCCATAATAATACTTATCATCTGGTCCATCATATTCAGCACTGACGGTCCCACGATAGTTGTGAAAGGCAATGTATTTCCCCAACAACCCATTGTCATTGCCCAATCCATTGGGGAAGCGGGAAGAGGTGGAGTTGAGCAAGATGAGGTTGGTATTCAGACAAGCTGCATTCACAAAGATGATCTTGGCAAAAAATTCAGTGGATTCACCTGTGAGTGCATCGATCACCCTGACACCGCTTGCCTTGCCAAGTTTTTCATCATAGATAATGGAATGAACAACCGTATGCGGACGAAGGGTCAGGTTCCCTGTTTTGGCGGCCCAGGGCAAAGTAGAGGCATTGGAACTAAAATATCCACCAAAGGGACATCCCCTTTCGCACAAAGTTCGCGCCTGGCATTGTTGTCGGCCTTGTTCCAAATGAATAGACCGGGGTTTTGTCAGATGGGCACATCTACCTTGCACCACATGACGGTCCTTGTAATGCCCCATGATCTTTTGGGCAATATCCTTTTCTACACAATTCATTTCCCAAGCAGGAAGGTAATCTCCATCGGGAAGCGTATCCAATCCGTCTCTGTTACCCGAGATACCTGCAAAATTTTCAACATGGGTATACCAGGGCTCGAGGTCTTTGTAGCGGATTGGCCAGTCGACGCCAAAACCATCTTTGGCCATCCAGTATGAATCAAGTTCGCGGTCAGTGACGCCAATGCCTAATTTTTCGTATTCTTTGCTTAGGATTGTGGAGTCAACCATAAAGTTCCAAGCTTTATCAGTAGAGGCTTCCATGTCGGCGTCGGTAAATTCTTTACCGTTTTGCGCTGCTTGGTTGCGCTCTTGTTCTTGAAATTTAGCGCTCG
>RFVQ01000299.1 GCA_009922495.1 Chitinophagia bacterium | reverse complement strand
TCCAGGGTATTGACAGCATTTTGCGGAAAGACAGTTGTATAATCCGGTGCTGAATTGCCATGGGTGGCATAGGTCCAGTCCGCATTGTATTTCAACGAATCTGTTGAAGCGTTTCCATTACCGGGATCTGTTGTAATGGCAGTCTTTTTACAAGCGCTGATTATCATCAAGGATAGGAAGAAGATACCGCAATAATTTTTCATCCCTTTTTTGTTTTAACGATAGATTGGGTTTAATTGGATGCGGCCCATCCGTTAATCCTTCTCAGAATTCTTTAATTTCCACAAGATTAAGAAAATACCCAGTGCAACAGAAGGAATTTTGTTGTTCGCTCATCAAAGTAATGCAACTTGACTGAAAAAGAACTCATACAAGGACTGAGGGAAGGGGATGAGCTTGCATTCCGGATGCTGGTGGATCAATACCGCAACAGGCTTTACTATGCACTGTTGAACCTGCTCCAAGATGCTACAGAAGCGGAAGATGCCTTACAGGAAACTTTCATTCAGGTTTACCAAAGCATTGCCTCCTTTCGGGAAGAGTCGGGTTTGTATACCTGGGTTTACCGCATCGCTACCCGCAAAGCCCTGGAGCGGATGCGCAAACAAAAAAGCATGAGAAGGTTGCAATCCCTTCTCCCTTGGTGGATGCCTGATGAAAAGAAGAGTGTGGATGCCGTTTTGCTCAATCCTGGACTTCAGGCGGAAAGAAGAGAAACGGCCAATGCCTTGTTCAGGGCAATAAAAACACTCCCAGAAAACCAGCGTTTGGCCTTCACTCTGATCCGGATACAAGGCATGGACTATGAAGAAGTGTGTAAGATCATGGGATTGGGTGTGAAGGCAGTCGAATCGCTGATGAGCAGGGCTAAGGAAAACCTCAAACGAAAACTGAAACCAAACGATTGATTGATTTTTTAATACGAGCAAGATGTTGAACAATGAACAATTGGAAAAGCAATTAAAGGTGTTGAGCGAGTTAAAAGAGGTGGGAACCGACGACTTTTTTTATACCCGGTTGAGAGCAAGAATGGAAAACGAGTCGGGTAATTCCGCTTGGGCATTTCGACTAAAACCCGTATGGTTGATGACGGTTCTGCTGCTCATGCTAGCGTTCAACGGATGGATGTTGGTGGCCAACAATCAAACTTCGGTAACAAGTCCTGTCCATGATGCTATTGCTTCTCTGGCCGTTCAATATGAATCCAATACGGTTGTTAACTATTAAAGATTTTTTATGAACAATACTGGTAACAATAAAATATGGTTTTGGGTGGTTATCCTATTGGTCCTGGCCAATGCTGGTACACTGGGTTTCTTTTGGTTATCAAGACCTATGCCACCAGAATCGCCTGAAAAATATTTATCAAAGGAATTGTCATTCAGTCCAGAGCAGCAAAAACAATTTCGGCAACTTGTCCAGCAGCATCGCGACAGTGTCCGGTTATGGAGAGATGAATTGCAGTCTGCCAAAAAGGAAATGTATTGGCTCGTCAAAGTGTCTCATGCTTCAGACAGCACAGAACAAGCAGCAGTACAAAAGCTCAGTCCCATTGTAGAAAAAATAGAACGACTTACCTTGGATCACTTTCAACAGGTAAGGCTGATCTGCACTCCTTCACAGCAAAAGAAGTTTGATGCAGTGTTGCAAAAAATGCTAAAGTTGATGTCGGCATCGAGACCCATGCCGCCCAGAGGTGAATCCGGACCACCACCACCTCCTCTTTTTGAAAAATAAAAAAAACAATATGTATCATATCTTCTTATCCGCAGCAACGGTGCTTTTGCTTTCAGCAGCATCTTGTAAAAAATCTTCTACTACTTCCTCTGGCAACAACAGCAGCAATGCTACCGTACCGGAAGTGTATAAAAAAATTTACGGAGCCACCAGCATTAGCACCGATGGTAATTTCATCACCATCAAAGTGGATGGTGTGCCGGACCACAAG
>RFVQ01000298.1 GCA_009922495.1 Chitinophagia bacterium | reverse complement strand
AAGAGAGGCTTTCAGCTGTCAGCTGGTATCAGTGCAGGCTATTTGTCGAGCGCACGTCAAAAACAAAAAGGCAATGGTGGAACAGACAAGACCAGATCCAATTTCAACCTGCAGCCCTTCAAGCTGGCCTATGTTGGGGAATTGGGACTCGGTCCGGTCAAACTCTATGGCTCAATCGCCTCAACATCCCTGCACAAAAATGCATTGGAGCAAATTCCTTATACCGTTGGGATAAGATTCTCTAACTAAGATTGAAAAAATTGAGGAGACTTGTAAAAGCCAAGTTTCAATCTCCTCGATTTTTATATTTTTCCTTTCTTGATTTCCTGAACGACTCCTGGATCCAAGAGGGTGGTGGTATCTCCGATGTTCTCCAGTTCACCTTCTGCGATCTTGCGCAGGATGCGGCGCATGATCTTGCCACTGCGGGTCTTGGGGAGTCCGGGTACCAACTGAATCTTGTCGGGTTTGGCAATGGGACCAATGATGCGGCTCACGGTGGCGGTGATGTCTTTGCGAACCATCTCCTCATCCCCATGTGTACCACTGTAGATGACATAGGCATAGATGCCCTGTCCCTTCACATCATGCGGATATCCCACCACAGCACTTTCCACTACACCGGCATGCATGTTGATGGCGTTCTCCACTTCAGCGGTACCAATGCGATGACCGCTTACGTTGAGTACATCATCCACGCGGCCGGTGATGCGGTAAAATCCGTTCTCATCGCGGAATGCACCATCGCCCGTGAAATATAAATTTTCGTATGTAGCGAAATAATTGGTCCTGCACCTTTCGTGATCACCATAGGTAGTGCGAAGCGTGGAAGGCCATGGCGCACGGATGCAGAGATTGCCCGTGACATTGTTCTCTTTGATCTCGTTGCCTTTTTCATCCACCAGCAAGGGTTCTACACCTGGCATGGGCAGCGTGGCATAGCTCGCCTTGGCAGGAGTGATGCCTGCGAGATTGCTGATCAATACACCTCCGGTTTCGGTTTGCCACCAGGTATCGACAATAGGACATTTTTTCTTGCCGATGTTATCATTGTACCAATGCCAGGCTTCTTCATTGATCGGTTCACCCACGGTACCCAATACGCGCAAAGAACTGAGGTCTTTGTTTTGCACAGGACCCAATCCAAATGCCATCAAGCTGCGGATCGCTGTGGGAGCGGTATAGAGGATGTTGACCTTGTATTTATCGATGATGTCCCAGAACCTTCCTGCATCGGGGAAGGTGGGAATGCCTTCAAACATGAGCGTGGTAGCACCGGCGCTCAATGGCCCGTATACAATGTAGGAGTGTCCCGTGATCCACCCGATATCCGCGGTACAGAAATGGATCTCCTGTGGCTTGTATTGAAAAACGTTGACAAACGTATAGTTCGTGTACACCATGTATCCACCGCAGGTATGCACAACGCCTTTGGGCTTGCCCGTGGAGCCGGAAGTATAGAGGATGAAGAGCGGATCTTCTGCCTCCATGGTTGCTGCGGGACAATCCGGATTGCCGGCGGTTTCTACTTTGCGAACTTCATCCTCCCACCATACATCACGGCCTTTGATCATGCTCACAGCAGAGCGGGTATGGGTATAAACGATGACGCGTTTCACAAAGGGACAGGCAACGAGGGCATCATCGATGACGGATTTGAGGGGGATTTCTTTGGCTCCTCTGAAGGCGCCATCACAGGTGATGATGAATTCTGCATGAGCATCCTGCAAGCGATCGGAGATGCTTTGGGCACTGAAGCCTCCGAAGATGACCGAATGTATTGCCCCCACACGTGCGCAGGCCAGCACAGCGATGGCCAGCTCGGGGATCATGCCCATGTAAATACAAACCCGATCACCTTTTTTTACACCGTTGTTCTTTAGCACGTTTGCGAACTGCACCACTTTGTTGTGCAGTTGCGCGTAGGTCAGCATGCGATGGCTTTCCTG
>RFVQ01000297.1 GCA_009922495.1 Chitinophagia bacterium | reverse complement strand
AGTCTTGTGTTCATAGCCCGCTTTGCTCATCATCCCACCTGGAAAATGATTTTTGCGCATGCCTTCATAGGCCTTTTGCACATCAAATCCCCGGATGCCTTTTTGATAAGCACTGACAATAAAGGGCGTCGAACTGGCCCCCGTCATGACATAGGTATAATTACCCCCTGAGGGACCTCTTGGAATCAAACCTCCATCATCATACATCTGCAGCATGCAGTTGATGAACTCTTCCGTGACTTCGGGATAAATCAGATGCCATAAAGTATTGAGCGACCATTGTGCACCCCAGAAGGAATCCGAATTGTACATGCGAAACCTGGGTTTGCCATTGGCATCCAAGGGAACTTTTTTTACCAACGGTGTTGCCCCGGTATTATCAATATAGGTTCCACTCACATCACTCACTATCCTTCTGCCTTGCAGGGCATGATAGAGATCGGTATAAAACCTCCTTTGCGCTGTAACGGTTCCGCCATACACATCGATCCTGCTCAGCCATTGATCCCATTCCTGTGCAGACTCCTTTACTACCCGATCAAAATCCCAGTGTGGCAACTCTGCCAGCAGATTGTTTTTGGCCTCGTTAACACTGGTATAGGAGATGGCGATCTTCATTTTCCTTACATCGCTTTTTGTTGTTTTCAATTGGATGACCACTCCGGTATGTGCCCCTTCAATCTTATCCATTGTATCTATTCTCTCTCCTTGTTTCCATCCTGCAAATCCGTTCATCGGTTTGTCGAGTTCTGCTACAAAATAGATGGTGATGGGCTTGGGTCTCCTTATGGTGGCCGCCATGGTTACCTGTCCTTCGATAGAATGATCATTTATTTTTCTAACAGCTGCAGATTGTGTTTCAGATGATCCCAATACGGTTGTGAAATCAAAAAGGATCTGACTGGAATCAGACGAAGGAAAAGTATACCGATGAAAACCTACCCTCGCCGTGCTGGTAAGTTCTGCCTTGATACCATAATCCTTCAACACAACACGATGATAGCCGGGTTTGGCGAGTTCATCTTTGTGTGAATAAGAAGAACCATATTTATCGGGACCCAAATGTCCTTTGAAAATACCTGTGACAGGCAGCACCGGGATACCGGACATTTCCCAGCAATGAACATGGCTGAAACACTTAATGGTATCTTCATTGTAACGATAGCCTGTGTTCCAGGTGCCGCGGAGGTTCATATCCGGGCTCAGGTTGACCATCCCAAAAGGACGACTGGCTGAGTTGAAATAAAAAAACCTTGAATGGGCTGCATCCACCATTGGTTCCACCAAATCAGATTTCCGAATGGGGGAGGATGACTTGTCTTGTGCAACCAAGGACGAGATGCAAAAAATGAAGAAGGGAAACAATAAATTTTTCATGTGGCAAATCATGCTTGAATTTAGTCACTTCCGGGCAAAAAAAACCGGGAACCTAAGGTTCCCGGTTGATATGAGTAGAAGCTGGTTTAGTAACCAGGATTCTGTTTCAAATTAGGATTGGTGGTCAACGCAACCTGCGGGATCGGGAAGATCCTTCTGTAGGTCTCATTGTTGGTCTTGAACAACCATTTGTCCTCATACTTGCCAAAACGGATCGCATCATTTCTTCTCCAGGTTTCCCAAGCCAGCTCACGTGCACGTTCAGCATAGAGGTCATTCAAGGTAACAGCAGACCATGCAGCTGAAGTACTGCGATTGGCCCTAACGGAATTGACCAAAGACAAAGCTGTCTGTCCACCTGTTGCCGTGCCTCCTCTGAGAATGGCTTCAGCTTTCATCAAGAGTACATCAGCATAGCGGAGGAAAGGCACATCATTGTTCTGGTTACGGCTGGTTGGATTGGTCCAGTCGGGGAAGAATTTGATGTTCCTTGAACCCATATCCCAAGCAATGTCATCGTTACCACAATCAAAGGTGGAAGGATTTTGCCTGAGCACAGGTGCAGGAGAAAGCTCCAGGTGATAAATGTATTCAGCACCACC